>NZ_JAKSYQ010000235.1:0-11922 GCF_022829665.1 Methylobacterium sp. E-041
CCGACCGCGGCATGCGGATCGAGGGCATCCGCCTGCTCGCCAAGGACGGCGGCCGCTCCGGCGCGTACCGCGCGGAGGACGCGGCGTGATGGCCCCCGGCGCTCATCCCTCCCCCCTCTGCGGGGGCGGGTGGCCCACGAAGCGGGTCGGGAGAGGGGAACGCCGCATCCGGAGAGGTCGCACCCCTCTCCCGACCTTCGGTGCCGCGAGGCCCACCCTCCCCCGCGGAGGGGGGAGGGAGAAAACCGGAGCGCGTCCGGGACCGGGGGCGCTCGCGTGAGCGGCCTGATCCCCGTCGCCGAAGCGCTCGCGCGCATCCTCGCGAGCGTTCCCGGGCCGGTCGCGGCCGAAGAAGTCGCGATCGCGGAGGCCGCCGGGCGCACGCTGGCGGCCGCGGTCGTCGCCACCCGCACGCAACCGCCCTTCCCGGCTTCCGCCATGGATGGCTACGCCGTGCGCGCCGCCGACGCGACGGCCGGGGCCGCGTTGCGCCTCGTCGGCACCAGCGCCGCTGGCCACGGCTTCTCGGGCACGATCGGCCCCGGCGAGACCGTGCGGATCTTCACCGGCGCGCCCGTCCCCGAGGGCGCCGACGGGATCCTGATCCAGGAGAATGCCGAGGCCGACGGCGAGACGATCCGCGCCCTCGAAGCGGTGACCGCCCAAAAATTCGTCCGCCGGGCCGGCCTCGACTTCTCCGAGGGCGACGGGCTGCTGGCGGCCGGTGACACCCTCGATGCGCGCCGCTTGGCGCTGGTCGCCGCCGCCGGCCGCGGACGGGTCTCGGTACGCCGCAAGCCCCGCGTCGCGATCCTCGCCACCGGCGACGAGCTGGTGCAGCCGGGCGAGGTCCCGGCCTGGGACCAGATCGTCGCCTCGAACGCCCTGGCGCTCGCCGCCTTGGTGAACGGCGCCGGCGGCGCGGCGATCGACCTCGGCATCGCCGGCGACACGCTTCCGGCATTGGAGGCGGCCTTCGCGCGGGCACGCGCGGCCGAGGCCGACCTTCTCGTGACGCTGGGCGGCGCCTCGGTCGGCGACCACGACCTTGTCCAGACCGCGCTCGCGGCGGAGGGGCTCGAGCTCGGATTCTGGCGCGTGGCGCTCCGCCCCGGCAAGCCGCTGATGCACGGGCATCTCGGGAACATGCTGGTGATCGGGCTGCCGGGAAACCCGGTCTCGTCGATCGTGTGCGGGCTGCTCTTCGTCGTGCCGGCCGTGCGCGCGCTGCTCGGCGATCCGCGTGCCGGCGCCGACCGCAGCGAGCCGGCCACCCTCGGCCGCGACCTCGACGCCAACGACGGGCGCCAGGACTACATGCGCGCCGTGCTCGACACCGCACCGGACCGGCTGCCGGTGGCGCATCCGGAATCGCGCCAGGATTCGTCGATGCTGGCGGTGCTCGGCCGGGCCGAGGCGCTGCTGATCCGCGCGCCGCACGCGCCGGCCGCGCGGGCGGGCGACCCGTGCCGGATCATCCGGCTCGACCGGACCCTCCTCTGAGCCCGCGAGGACCCGATGGACTTCCACATCGACCACGTCCACCTGCGCAGCCCCGACGCGGCGGCCGCGGCCGCCTTCTACGTCGACAAGCTCGCCGCGCGGGAGGTCCGCCGCGAGGGCACGCCGACGAGCCGGATCGTGCTCGACCTCGGCGGCCTCACGGTCTTCATCGAGCAGGCGCCGGCCGACCTGCCGCCGCCGGCGCGGGCGCCGCATCTCGGCATCGAGCATATCGGGCTCGGCGTCGCTGACATCGACGCGACGCTCGCCGACCTGCGGGCGCGCGGCGTCACGGTGCTTGTCGAGACCAAGGCGATGCGGCCGGGGCTGCGGATCGCCTTCATCGACGGGCCGGACGGCGTGCGCATCGAGCTGCTGGAACGCCGCGACGCCTGATCGCGGCTTACGGCCGGCCGGTCTGCCGCAGCCGCTCCATCACCGCCTCGGGCGTGGCGTAGGCTTCCTGGCGCACGGCGCTCCAATAGCGCAGGTCGTCGAGCAGGATCGGCACGCCGGTGGTGGCGCAGCGCACGAAGGCGCCGGGCTTGACCACCCGCATCGTGCCGTCGCCATAGGCGACGACCGCCTCGCCCCCCGCTCCGCGCTCGTAACGGCCCAGCATCGTCGTCCCCGGATGATGACAATCGTTCCCAGCGTTCTAGAACGCGCGCTCGGCGAGCGAAAGCCGGCGGCGCGCACGCCCCTGCCGCCTCGCCCGCCCTCTCGACAGCCCGGCACGGCCGGTGCCAATGATCGCGGATGCCGGGCTCCTCCCCTCTCGACCTCGCCGCCCTGTTCGACGCCGCCGCCGCGGCCCGCGCCCGGGCGCACGCGCCGTACTCGCGCTTCGCGGTCGGCGCGGCGCTCCGCGACGAGCACGGCGCGATCCATGCCGGCTGCAACGTCGAGAACGCGGCCTACCCGGTCGGCACCTGCGCCGAGGCCGGGGCGATCGCCGCGATGATCCTGGCCGGCGGCCGGCGCATCCGCGAGATCCTGGTGCTCGGCGACGGCAGCGGCCTCGTCACGCCCTGCGGCGCCTGCCGCCAGCGCATCCGCGAGTTCGCCGCCCCCGAGACGCCGATCCACGCCGCAGGGCCCGGCGGGGTCGCGGAGAGCTTCACCCTCGCGGCGCTGCTGCCGGCCTCCTTCGGACCGGAGACGCTCGGTGGCTGATGCGGTCGAGACCCTGCGCGCGGCGGGCTTTGCCGGGCCCTACGCTTGCGCCATCGTCGCCGGCACCGGGCTCGGCGGGCTCGCGGATGCGCTCGCGGACGCGGTATCGCTGCCCTATGCCGACATCTCCGGCTTTCCGGGCGCCGGCGTCAGCGGCCATCGTGGGCGGCTGCATCGCGGCGTGATCGCCGGGCGCCCGGTGCTGGTGCTCGAGGGCCGGGCCCACGCCTACGAGCACGGCGACGCGGCCGCGATGCGCATCCCGATCGCCGCGGCGAAGGCGCTCGGCGCCGCCTGCCTGCTGCTCACCAACGCCTCCGGCTCGCTGATGCCGGAGGCCGGTCCCGGCAGCCTCGTGCGGCTGTCCGACCACCTCAACCTGTCGGGGATGAACCCGCTGATCGGCGAGCCGAGCGACGCCCGCTTCGTACCGATGGTGCGGGCCTACGACCCCGCCCTCAATGCCCGGCTCGACGCCGCGGCAGCGGCCTGCGGCATCCCCCTTCCCGCGGGCGTCTACGCCTGGTTCTCCGGGCCGTCCTTCGAGACCCCGGCCGAGGTGCGGATGGCCGGCCGGCTCGGCGCCGACCTCGTCGGCATGTCGACGGTGCCGGAGGTGATCCTCGCCCGCTTCCTCGGCCTGCCCGTCGCCGCCGTGTCGGTGGTGACGAACCGCGCCGCCGGCATCGGCGACGGCGACCCGCACCATGCCGAGACCAAGCAGGCCGCGACCGCCGCCGCCGCCGACCTGATCCGCCTGATCCGAAGCTTCGTCGCCGGCCTGCCCGCGGGCGATCCATGAGCCTCGGCCCCTTCGAGAGTCCGCCCGCATGACCGATCCGACCTTCGACCCGGCCCTGGTCGCGCGCCGCGCCCTCGCGCTCCTCGACCTGACGGATCTCGGCGACACCTGCACCGCCACGCAGATCGACGGGCTCTGCCGGGATGCCCGCACGGGCGGCGTCGCCGCCATCTGCGTCTGGCCGCAATTCGTGCATCAGGCGGCGCGCGTGCTGGCGGGCGGCCCGGTGCGGATCGCAACGGTGATCAACTTTCCCGCGGGCGGCGAGGACGTGGACCGCGCGGTCGACGATACGGCGGAGGCGTTGCGCGACGGCGCGCACGAGATCGACCTCGTCCTGCCCTACGGGGCGCTGCTGCGCGGCGATGCGGAGACCGCCCGCCTGATGGTCGAGGCGGTGCGCGAGGCCTGCCCGAAATCCGGCCTGAAGGTGATCCTCGAGACCGGGGAACTGCGCACCGCGGACGCGATCGCCGCGGCGAGCCGGCTGTCGCTCGCGGCCGGCGCCGACTTCATCAAGACCTCGACCGGCAAGAGCCCGGTCTCGGCGACGCCCGAGGCGGCCGAGACCATGCTGCGCGCGATCCGCGAGGCCGGGCGCGGCGGCCTCAAGGTTTCGGGCGGCCTGAGAACGCTCGCCGACGCCGCCGCCTACCTCGCGCTCGCCGACAAGATCATGGGGCCGGATTGGGCGAGCCCCGCCACGGTCCGGCTCGGCGCCAGCAGCTTGTTCGGCGTGCTGATGGCCGCCGCGACCCCGGAGGGGACGTCATGAGGCTCCCGCAGGAGACCATCCGGGACAAGCGCGACGGGAAGGCGCTCGACGCCGACGAGATCGCCGGCTTCGTCGCCGGCCTGACCGACGGGCGCGTCGGCGAGGGCCAGGCGGCGGCCTTCGCCATGGCGGTGTTCCTGCGCGGGATGTCGGTGGCCGAACGGGTGGCGCTGACGCGGGCGATGACGCGGTCCGGCCACGTGCTCGCCTGGGACCTCCCCGGCCCCGTCCTCGACAAGCACTCCACCGGCGGGATCGGCGACGCGGTCAGCCTCGTGCTCGCGCCGATGGTCGCGGCCTGCGGCGGCTACGTGCCGATGATCTCGGGCCGCGGCCTCGGCCATACCGGCGGCACCCTCGACAAGCTCGCCAGCATTCCCGGCTACGACGCGACGCCCGATCTCGCCCGGTTCCGCAGCGTCGTCTCGGAGGTCGGCTGCGCCATCATCGGCCAGACCGCGGACCTCGCGCCGGCCGACCGGAAGCTCTACGCGATCCGCGACGTGACCGGCACGGTGGAATCGCTCGATCTCATCACCGCCTCGATCCTCGCCAAGAAGCTCGCGGCCGGGCTCGACGGCCTCGTGATGGACGTGAAGGTCGGCTCCGGCGCCTTCATGGCTAGGATCGACGAAGCGCGGGCGCTCGCCGACAGCATCGTCGCGGTGGCGAACGGCGCCGGCCTGCGCACCGTCGCGCTGATCACCGACATGGACGCGCCGCTGGCGCATGCCGCCGGCAACGGGCTGGAGATCGCCTATGCGGTCGACTACCTCACCGGGCATCGCGAGCCGCGCTTCCACGCGGTGACGCTGGCGCTGGCGGCCGAGATGCTGGTGGCCGGCGGGCTCGCACCCGACACGCGCGACGCCGCGGTGCGGCTGGAGGCGAGCCTGTCCTCGGGGCGGGCGGCAGAGCGCTTCTCGCGCATGGTCTCGGCGCTCGGCGGCCCGGCCGACCTGATCGAGAAGCCGGCAAAGCACCTCTCGGCCGCGCCGGTGATCCGCGAGGTGCGCGCGGTCGGCACGGTGGAACGGGTCGCGACCCGCGCGATCGGGCTCGCGGTGATCGGCCTCGGCGGCGGCCGGACCCAGCCGGAGGACGGGATCGACGGGCGCGTGGGATTCACGCAGCTCGCCCGGCCGGGCGATGCGAGCGGACGGCTCGGGATCGTGCACGCGGCCGACGCGGCGGCGGCGGATCGGGCCGAGGCCGCGTTGCGGGCGGCCTACAGCTTCCGGGCGACGCCGGCCGAGGGGCCGCCCGAGGGACCGGTTGTGCTCGAGCGGATCGCCCTGGCGACATGAAAGGGGCCGGTGGTTCTCACCACCGGCCCGGTCTCGCCTACCAGCCGCCGCGGCCATATCCGTAGCCGCGGCCATAGCCGTAGCCGCGATGATGGTGATGATGGCCGAAGCGCGGGCCGCCCCAGCCGAAGTGGCGGGGGCGCGGCGGGCCGTAGCCGAAGTGGCGCGGGCCGTGGCCGAAATGACGGTGGCCGTGACCGTAGCCGTAGCCATACTGCGCCTGGACCACGTCGGCGGGGGCCCCGGCAAGCGGAGCGGGTGCGAACGGTGCGGCCTGGGCCGGCGCCGCGACGGCGAGGCCGCCGGCGAGCGTGAGGGCCGCGAGGGCGAGGCGGGTTCGGGTCGGCGTCGTGGACATCGGCGGTTCTCCTTCTCGGGCGACCGGCTGCTCGCGCACCGGCCTTGAGAGGAGAAGTAGCAACCAGCACCTGAATGCGACCTGAGGCCTACGCTCAGCTCGCATTGGGGCACCCCGCCGATCAGGGCCGGCGGTAGACCCAGACCCGGGCCGGCGGCAGGTTGAGCCAGACCCGGTTCGAGCCGCTGGCGGTGTAGCTGCCCAGCGCGCAGCGCGCCGGGATCGGCGGCACGACGGCGTAGGTGAACTGCACGAACGGCGCGCCGGGATGCATCAGGTCGTGGGCGGTGTTGAGCAGGTCGAGGCGCTGCTCGAGCGGCTTGGTGAACAGCGGCAGGCTCGAGACCGTCGCGGCCGCCGGCCCGGTCAGCACCGCGCCGACGCTGCCGCGAATGTCGTAGGCATCGCCGCGCACCACGGTGACGCCGGGGAACCGGCGCTTCAGCAGGGTGCAGAAATCGGGGTTGAACTCGATGAGCACCAGCCGCTCGGGCGCGACGCCCCGGCGGATCAGCGCCTCGGTGACGGGGCCGGTGCCGGGTCCGATCTCGATCACCTGGCCGGAGACGGCCGGATCGACGTAGGCCGCCATGGTCCGGGCCAGCATCTTGCCGGACGGGGTGACCGAGCCGGTGACGAGGGGGCGCTCGAGCCAGGACTTGAGGAACCGCGCCTCGTCCTCCAGCGGATCGCGCCGCACCTTCGCGTTCACGGACGAGGCTTTCGCACTGGAACGACGTAGCGGCGGCAAGTCCGATGTTCCTTCAGGTCCGATCGCGACGTCGCGATCCCGGCGGTCAGCGCAGCGGTCGGCACATGTCTTACAGGCAAGGTTGCGCTCGTGCCTAGCGCATTGCGATCACACCAGCCTCGGCGATCGAAGCGACCTCGGCCGAAGGCTCAACCGGGGCCGGCCGGTTTTGATCCGCCCGGCCCCGCATCTTGCGTTTCCCGCTACTGGCGGGCGGTGCCGCCGAAGCCGCCGAGGAAATCGCGCACCTTCGAGAAGAAGCCGGCGGCCTCCGGATGATTGTCGTCGGAGGCGGTCTGGCCGAACTCCTGCAGCAGCTCGCGCTGGCGCTTGGTCAGGTTCTGCGGCGTCTCGACGAAGACCTGGATGTAGAGGTCGCCGACCTCGCGGGTGCGCAGGACCGGCATGCCCTTGCCCTTGATGCGGAACTGCTTGGCGGTCTGGGTCCCGGCCGGGATCCGCACCTGGGTCTGCGAGCCGTCGATCACCGGCACGGTGATCTCGCCGGCCAGCGCCGCCGTCACCATCGAGATCGGGACCCGGCAGAACAGGTCGGCGCCGTCGCGCTGGAAGAAGGCGTGCTGTTTGATCGAGAGGAACACGTAGAGGTCGCCGGCCGGCCCGCCGCGCAGGCCGCTCTCGCCCTCGCCGGCGAGCCGGATGCGCAGGCCGTCGTCGACGCCCGCCGGCACGTTGATCGCCAGCGTGCGCTCGCGGTTGACCCGGCCGGCGCCGGCGCAGGCCGTGCAGGGGTCGTCGACGATCTCGCCGCGGCCGTGGCAGTTCGGGCAGGTGCGCTCGATCGCGAAGAAGCCCTGCGCCGCCCGCACCCGGCCGTAGCCGGCGCAGGTCTGGCAGGTGCGCGGCTTGGAGCCGGGCTTCGCCCCCGATCCGGCGCAGGTCTCGCAGGTGATCGAGGTCGGGATCTTGATGGTCTCGGCCTTCCCCGTGAAGGCCTCCTCGAGCGAGATCTCCAGGCTGAAGCGCAGGTCGGCCCCGCGCTCGCGGCCCGGTGCGCCGCCGCGCCCGCGGGCCTGCTGCTGGCCGCCGCGGCCGTCGCCGAAGAAGTTGTCGAAGATGTCCGACATGAAGTCGCCGAACTCGTTGCCGAATCCGGGCCCGCCCTGGCCGCCGCCCTGCGTGAAGGCGTCGTGGCCGAAGCGGTCGTAGGCGGCGCGCTTCTGCCCGTCGGACAGGCACTGATACGCCTCGTTGATCTCCTTGAACTTGATCTCGGCGTCCTTGTTGCCGGGATTCTTGTCCGGGTGGTAGGTCATGGCGAGCTTGCGGAAGGCGACCTTCATCTCGCCGTCCGACGCGGTCTTGGCGACGCCCAGGATCTCGTAATAGTCCCGCTTCGACATGCCTTGCCTCGATAGTCCCTAACGATCCGTCCGCCTGCCCCAGGCAGTCGGCGATGTCGCTGTTCCGCGTCTTGAAGGGTCGTGTCGCGCCCGGGCGGCCGCCCGCTCCGCGCGGGCGCCGGAGCGGCCCCCGGAATGACGGCCCGAAGCCGAACCCGCAAGCGAAAACGGGACCGGATCGCTCCGGCCCCGCTTCAGGATGCGCGCGGAGCTTACGCCCGCTTCTTCTGGTCCTTCTCGTCGACCTCCGAGAAGTCGGCGTCGATGACGTCGTCCTTCTTGGCTTCCTGGCCGGCGGCGGCGTCCGGACCGCCCTCGGGGGTCTGGCTCGCGGCGTACATCGCCTCGCCGAGCTTCATCGAGGCCTGCATCAGGTCGGTGGTGCGGGCCTTGATCGTCTCGACGTCCTCGCCCTCGAGCGCGGACTTGAGCGCGGTCATCGCCGTCTCTATGCCGCCCTTGTCGGCCTCCGAGACCTTGTCGCCGTACTCCTTGACCGACTTCTCGGTCGCGTGGATCAGGCTTTCGCCCTGGTTCTTCACCTCGACGAGCTCACGGCGGCGCTTGTCGGCCTCCGCGTTCGCTTCGGCGTCCTTGACCATCTTCTCGATGTCCGCATCCGAGAGGCCGCCCGAGGCCTGGATGCGGATCTGGTGCTCCTTGTTCGTCGCCTTGTCCTTGGCCGTCACGTTGACGATGCCGTTGGCGTCGATGTCGAAGGTCACCTCGATCTGCGGCATGCCGCGCGGGGCCGGCGGAATGCCCATCAGGTCGAACTGGCCGAGCAGCTTGTTGTCGGCCGCCATCTCGCGCTCGCCCTGGAAGACCCGGATGGTGACCGCGTTCTGGTTGTCCTCGGCCGTCGAGAAGGTCTGGCTCTTCTTGGTCGGGATCGTGGTGTTGCGATCGATGAGCCGGGTGAACACGCCGCCCAGCGTCTCGATGCCGAGCGAGAGCGGGGTCACGTCGAGCAGCAGCACGTCCTTGACGTCGCCCTGGAGCACGCCGGCCTGGACCGCGGCGCCGATGGCCACGACCTCGTCCGGGTTGACGCCCTTGTGCGGCTCCTTGCCGAAGAACGACTTCACGACCTCCTGGATCTTCGGCATGCGGATCATGCCGCCGACGAGCACGACCTCGTCGATCTCGGAGGCCGAGACGCCGGCATCCTTGAGCGCCTTGCGGCACGGCTCGATCGTGCGCTGGACCAGATCGTCGACCAGCGACTCGAACTTGGCGCGGCTGAGCTTGAGCGCGAGGTGCTTCGGACCGGTGGCGTCGGCGGTGATGTAGGGCAGGTTGATCTCGGTCTGGGTCGCCGAGGACAGCTCGATCTTGGCCTTCTCGGCGGCCTCCTTGAGGCGCTGGAGGGCGAGCTTGTCCTTGGTCAGGTCGATGCCCTGCTCCTTCTTGAACTCGGCGGTCAGGTACTCGACCACGCGGTTGTCGAAGTCCTCGCCGCCGAGGAAGGTGTCGCCGTTGGTCGACTTCACCTCGAACACGCCGTCGCCGATCTCGAGGATCGACACGTCGAAGGTGCCGCCGCCGAGGTCGTAGACCGCGATGGTGCCGGCCTTCTTCTTGTCGAGGCCGTAGGCGAGCGCGGCCGCCGTCGGCTCGTTGATGATGCGCAGCACCTCGAGGCCGGCGATCCGCCCGGCGTCCTTGGTCGCCTGGCGCTGGGCGTCGTTGAAGTAGGCCGGCACCGTGATGACGGCCTGCGTCACCGGCTGGCCGAGATGCGACTCGGCGGTCTCCTTCATTTTCTGAAGGGTGAAGGCCGAGATCTGGGACGGCGAGTACTTCTTGCCGTCGGCCTCGACCCAGGCGTCGCCGTTGTCGCCGCGGACGATCTTGTAGGGCACGAGGCCCTTGTCCTTCTGCGTCATCGGATCGTCGTAGGTGCGGCCGACGAGGCGCTTGATGGCGAAGAAGGTGCGCTCGGGATTGGTGACGGCTTGGCGCTTGGCCGGCTGGCCGACGAGGCGCTCGCCGTCGTCGGTGAAGGCGACGATGGACGGCGTGGTGCGGGCGCCTTCCGCGTTCTCGATGACCTTGGGCTGCGAGCCCTCCATCACGGCGACGCACGAATTGGTGGTGCCGAGGTCGATGCCGATGACTTTACCCATGGTGGGATCCCTTTTGTTGGTTGCGATCAAGCAGACCGCCGAGCCCCGAAGCAGCTCGGCCCATGGCGGTGTGGTGTGAGAAGATGTGGAGACGGAACCGGGGCCGGAACAAGGGCCGCGAACGGCTCCAATCCCATGCTTAATCCCGCGTCTCGCCGGATATAAGAAGGGCGATGCGGGCTCGCAAGGCGAAGCCGGGCCCCGAGATGCGCGATCCGTGCAAGTCCTTGCGCCGGCTCGGCGAATGCGGCCGGACGGTCGGTTTCTCCGCGGGCCCGCCCCTGCATTGCATCCCGGCGGCTCGAATTCGACCTGTAGGCCCGCAAAGCGCACGTCGTGTCGGCCTGCATTTTGTTGCCCCTCGGCCACGCCCGCGCCATCGAAGGCGTGTTAACGCTTCGTGAAGAGCGTCCGGCAGGGTGCGAGGCCGGCATTGCGCGGGCCACCTGCCGCCGTCCCCGGCCCGAAAGACCCGATGCGTCCGACCCGCAGACCCGTCCTCCCGTTGCTCGCGGCCCCCTGCCTCGCCCTCGCGGCCCTGATGCCCGGCGAAGCCTCGGCCCAGAACTTCTTCGAGGAGCTGTTCGGGATCGGCCGCGCAGCCAAGCCTCCGGTTCCGCCGCGCGGCGTCCCGACCGCCCCGCCGTCGGGACCCATCCCCGGCACGCCGCTTCCCGACGATCCGTCGGCACCGTTGCCCGACGCGCCGCGCCCTGCGGCGCCCGCCCGGCCGGTGGTGCTGAAGGCGCCCTCGGAAGACGGCGTCGTCGGGCAGGAGCTGATGCTTAACGGCCTGACCGGAAGCCTCAAGCTCGAGCGCTCGGGATCCGGGATGGCGGCCAGGATCACGCTGCCCGGCACCAAGGTCTCGCAGCCGACCGAAGCCTGCAAGGTGCCGCTCGGCGGCGGAGGGCCCGTGTCGCTGACCTCCGAGGGCAAGCCCGAGGGCGTGCCGCGCTACGAGGCGGCCGCCGCCGAATGCCCGCTGCGCTTCGACGTGACGGAAGGGGGCGTGCTGGTATCGAGCCTCGGCCCGACCCCGCTATGCACGTTCTCGGCGCAGGATTGCGCCACCGCCCCGGTCGGCCTGTGGGGGCCGGCCGCCGCCGGCCTAATCCCCCGCTCGGCCGAGTTCGACTCGGCCCGCGGGGTCGCCGACAAGGCGGTGCGCGAGAACTACAAGCTGATGACGCAGCGCGCCCGACGCGAGGACGTTCGGCCGATCGTCACGGAGCAGGCCGCCTTCTCCTCGGACCGCGAGCAGCTCTGCCGGACCTACGCCCGGGAGGGCGCCCACGGCTTCTGCCATCTCCGGGTGACCGAGAACCGCGCCCTTGCGCTGGCCACCCGCCTCGGCGTCACCGTCACCACGACGGCCACGCCCGCAGCGACGCCCCGTCCCCGTCGCAAGCCGCCGGTGGAAGGCATGAATCCCGACAGCGGAACGCCGGCTCCGCAGGCCGAGTAGACGCGCGACGTCCCTGTGCCGTCATCTTGCCGTGCCCCCTCCCCTGCGGGGGACGCGCAACGGCGGTCATCAGGTGGAATGTCGGGCAGGGCTTTGGCAGAGCCGCAGGCGACCGTTATCGCCTCGGCATCGACTGCTGTCCCTAAACGCAAACAGCCGGCCTGCGTGGTGCGCGGGCCGGCTGTTTGCGGTCTTGTGAGGTGTATGTGGTGTGTTTGGTTGCGGGGACAGGATTTGAACCTGTGACCTTCAGGTTATGAGCCTGACGAGCTACCGGGCTGCTCCACCC
>NZ_JAKSYQ010000243.1:0-29021 GCF_022829665.1 Methylobacterium sp. E-041
AGGTGGTCTGGTTCGGCGACATCGACGGCAACGTCACCTACTGCAACGCCTACTGGTACGCCTATACCGGACTGCCCGCGAACGAGACCGGGGAGACGAGCTGGATGGGCGTGATCCACCCCGACCACCGCGACGCGACCCGTCGCGCCTGGCTCGCCGCCTCCCGCGACGGCCGGGACTACGAGGTGGAGTTCCTGCTGCGGCGGGCCGACGGGATGTACCGCTGGTTCCTGTCCCGCGCACGCCCGATCCGCGATGCGGACGGGACCGTGCGCAGCTGGATCGGCACCTCGCTCGACATCCACGAGCGCAAGGTCGCCGAGGCGCGCTTCCAGACCCTGACCCAGCTCGCGCCGACCGTGATCTGGTTCGGCAATCCCGACGGCAGCCTCAGCTACCTGAACGACCGCTGGTACGCCTATACCGGGCAGACGCCGGAACACGCGCTGCCGCTCGGCTGGGCCGAAGCGATCCATCCCGACGACCGGCCGGGGCTGTTGGAGACGTGGGAGGCGGCGCGCACCCGCGAGACCGTCTACGACACGGAGGCGCGGCTGCGTCGGGCCGACGGCGCCTATCGCTGGTTCCTGATCCGGGCCGAGCCGATGCGGGACGGCGCCGGATCGGTCGTGGGCTGGCTCGGCAGCACCAGCGACATCCACGACCGCCGCCAGGTGGAGGAGGACCTGCGCCGCGCGCGCGAGCAGCTGCGCCTCGCCGTCGAGGCGACGGGAACCGGGATCTTCGACTACGACCTCGTCGCCGACGTCCTGAAGTGGGATGCCCGCACGCGCTCCTTCTTCGGCCTCGGCCCCGATGCCGCGGTGAACCTCGACGTCTACCTCGCCCGCCTGCACCCGGACGACCGCGCCGCGGCGGACGCGGCGGTCGGCGCCGCGATCGATCCGGCGGGCGACGGGACCTACGACATCACCTACCGCACCGTGGCGCCGGAGGACGGCATCGAGCGCTGGGTGTCCGCCAAGGGGCAGACCCTGTTCGAGGACGGGCGGCCGCTGCGGCTCATCGGGACGGCGCGCGACATCACCGTCGCGCGGCGGGCCGAGCAGGTCCTGCGCGAGACCGAGGAGCGCTATCGGCTGGCATCGCGCGCCACCAACGACGCGATCTGGGATTGGGACCTCGCCAGCAATCACGTGCTGTGGAACGAGGCGCTCCAGGCTGCCTACGGCCACGCCCCGGACGCCGTCGACCCGACGGGGGATTGGTGGATCGGGCAGATCCATCCCGAGGACCGCGGGCGCGTCGACGCCGCCATCCACGCGATCATCGACGGCACCGGCACGGCCTGGACCGACGAGTATCGCTTCCTGCGCGCGGACGGCTCCTACGCCTACGTCCTCGACCGGGGTTACGTCATCCGCGACGCGACCGGCCGGGCGGTTCGGATGATCGGCGCCATGCTCGACATCTCCGAGCGCCGGAAGGCCGAGGAGCACCAGCGCCTGTTGACCGGCGAGCTGCAGCACCGGGTCAAGAACACCCTCGCCCTGGTGCAGGCCATCGCTAGCCAGACCCTGCGCGGCTCGACCGACGTCAACGAGATGCGGGAGGCGTTCGCCGCCCGGCTGATCTCGCTCGGCCGCGCGCACGACATCCTGACCGCCGCGAGCTGGACGGCCGCCCCGATCGGGGACGTCGTGGACGGGGCTCTGAGCGTGCATCTCGGGGCGATGGCCGCGCGCCTGCGCACCAGCGGGCCCAACGTGCTCCTGGCGGCCAAGCCCGCCCTGTCGCTCGCCCTGTCCCTTCACGAGCTCGCCACCAACGCCGCCAAGTACGGCGCGCTCTCGAACGACGCGGGCGTCGTCGACCTGCGCTGGCACGTGGCCCATGCCGGCGACGCCCCGCGGTTCTCCCTGGTCTGGTCCGAGCAGGGCGGCCCGCCGATCCTGGTCCAGCCGGCGCGCCGCGGCTTCGGATCGCGCCTGATCGAGCGCAGCTTTGCCGCCGAGGTCGGCGGAGAGGTCACGCTCACCTACGCACGGACGGGCCTCGTCTGCCGGCTGGAGGCCCCCCTCGCGTCGATGCAGGAGATCCCCGATGCCGCCGCGGCCTGAGGTGCGGGCGGGCGCGGCCCGCGCGTGCATCGCGCCTTGGCGCGGCGGCCGACCGGCCTATCTGTGCGGTCACCGCGCCGCGATGCCCATCGCGCGCAGCCCGAGCGCTCGGCCGATCCCGTCATGTCGCTGACCAAACGCATCGTCGGCCTCGTCACGCTCGCGCTCGTGCCCGCCCTCGCGATCCAGGGCTACAACGAGTTCGCGTTGCGCGCCGCGCGGGGCGAGGCCGTGCGCGACGAGGCGATGCGCGCCGCCCGCAGCGTCGCCGCCGACCTCGGCCAGTTCGGGCGCGGCACCCGGCAGGTTCTCGGCATCCTGGCCGAGGTCCCGGAGATCCAGGGCAAGGACCCCGACACCTGCACGGCCTATCTCAGGACCCTGCTCGGGAAGGTCCCGGGCGCGTTCTTCTTCGGGGTGGCGGATGCCGACGGCACCATCGTCTGCAACACCCTCGGCTCCCCGCGCGGCGCCTACACCCTGGCCGACCGCGGCTACTTCCGGGACGCGATGCGCACGGGCGGCTTCGCGGTCGGCGGCTTCGTGACGGGGCGGATCACCCGCAAGCCGACCTGGCAGTTCGCCCAGGCCATCCCGGGAGCCGGCGGCCGGCCGACCGGCGTCGTGGTGGCCAGCATCGACCTGGACCACCTCGCCGGACACCAGGCCCGGGCCGGGCTGCCTCCCGACGCCGCGCTGATCGTCGCGGATCGGGACGGCGTCATCCTGCTCCGCCTGCCCGACCACGCCGCATGGGTCGGCAAGCCGCTGCCGCAGCCGTTCTGGTCGGCGCTCTCGGAGAACCGCGGCAAGGTGATCGACCTGGCGGGCCTGCGCGGGACGATGCGGATCACCGGAATCGCGGCCGTCACGCCGGACGACCTCGAAGGCGTGACCGTCGCCGTCGGCCTTTCGCCCGCGGCCGCCTTCGCCGACATCGACGCGGCGACGCAGCGCGGCGTCATCCTCATCGTCCTCGGCGCCCTCGGCGCCCTCGTCGCGGCGCTGCTGGCGGGGCGCGCCTTCATCCGCCGTCCGGTGCGCCGCCTGCTGCAGGCCGCGTCCGCCTGGCGGCTCGGGGACCTCGGCGCGCGGTCGAGCCTGTCCGGCCCGTCCGAGTTCGGGCAGCTCGGCGAGGCGTTCGACGCCATGGCGATCTCGCTGCAGAAGCACGAGGGCGAGCTGCGCTCGGAGATCGCGCGCAGCCATCTCCTGCAGGAACGGCAGACGATGATGCTGCACGAGCTCAACCACCGGGTCCGCAACACCCTGACCACGGTGCAGTCGCTCGCCCGCCAGTCGCGCCGCACCGACGAGACCGGCGAGCGGCTGGAAGGGCGCATCATCGCCCTGTCGAAGACCCACGACCTGCTCTCGCGCGACGACTGGGCGGGCGCCCCGCTCCGGACGGTGCTGGAGAACGAGCTGGCGCCATTCAGCGAGGGCCAGGCCGACCGCTTCCGGCTCGACGGCCCCGAGGTCGACCTTCCGCCGCGCTACGTGCTGGCGCTCGGCATGGCGCTGCACGAGCTGACCACGAACGCCGCCAAGTACGGCGCCCTGTCCGGCGGGACCGGGCGCGTCGACATCGCGTGGCGGACCGCGACCGCGGAGGGCGGCACGCGCCGGCTCGTGCTGGACTGGCGCGAGAGCGGCGGCCCGCCGGTCGTCGCGCCGCAGCGGCGCGGCTACGGCACGCGGCTGATCAACGGCGGCATCGGCCATGAGCTCGGCGGGACGGTGCAGCTCGAGTTCGACCGCTCGGGGCTTCGCTGCACCCTGGACGTGCCGCTCGACGCGCAGGATCGCTTCACCTCGTTCCACCCGGAATCCGGGATGCCGATGTCGGCGGCCTGACCGCGCGCCCCCGGCCGGGACCGGCCGGAGGCGGCAGACCATGAACGGCCGCGTGCGGGTCCTCCGCGGATCCCCTCGATCGGCGGGGTCGGGTCCGGATCGCGGCTCGGCGACGACGAGCGAGACGCCGGGGTGTCCCGCGACAGCGGGCGCGTCGCGGCTCCCCAGAGGATTGCGCATCCATGCTCGAGGCTTTCTTCGACCGCCCCGCGGCCGCCGTCGCGCAGGATCTGATCGGCGCGCGACTCTTCGTCGAGGCGGTCGGCGGCCTCGTCGTCGAGACCGAGGCCTACGACCGCGCCGATCCGGCGTCCCACAGCTTCCGGGGGCCGACGAAGCGCAACGCCAGCATGTTCGGGCCGCCCGGCCACGCCTACGTCTATCGCTCCTACGGCCTGCACTGGTGCCTCAACCTCGTGTGCGAGCCCGGCAGCGCCGTGCTGCTGCGCGCCATCGAGCCCACGCAGGGCATCGCGGCGATGCAGGCGCGCCGCGCCACGGCGGAGCCGCGGCTGTTGTGCGCGGGGCCCGGCCGCCTGTGCCAGGCGCTGGGCGTCACCGATGCGTTGGACGGTCGTTCCCTCGCGGGCCCGCCGTTCCGCTTCGCGCCTCGGGGCCGGCCGGTGCCCGTCGTCGTCGACCGGCGCATCGGCATCACGCGCGGCGCCGAGACGCCCTGGCGTTTCCTGCTCGCCGGATCCCGGTACGTCAGCCGCCCCGCGCGGCGCATCGCCGCAGCGGACGCCTGACCTCGGGCGCCCCGCACCCCGAAGGCGAGCGGAGGTCCGGCCCGGTCGCGGGCAGGGGAGGCCAACGCTCATAGGCCCCGGCCCGACCGGCATGCGGCGCTCCGCGTCACAGGGCCAGCGGCGCGTTGTCGACGACCTCCTTCATCACGAAGAACGTCCGCGTCTGGCGCACGCCGGGCAGCGCGATCAGCGTGCTGCTGTGCAGGCGGTTGAAATCCGCCATGTCGCGCACCCGGATCTTGAGGAAGTAGTCGAAATCGCCCGCCACCAGGTGGCAGTCGAGCACGGTCGGCATGGCGCGGGCCGCCGCCTCGAAGGCCGCGAAGCTCTCCGGCGTCGAGCGGTCGAGCACCACGCCGACGATCACCAGCGCGCCGAGTCCGACCTTGTCCGGCGCCACCTGGCCGCGGACCGCCTTGACGTAGCCCTCCGCGAACAGCCGCTGCGTCCGGCGATGGCAGGTCGCCGCGCTGGTGCTCACGCGCTTGGCGATCTCGGCGTTGCCCATCCGCCCGTCCGCCTGCAGCAGGCGCAGGATCTTCAGGTCGATCCGGTCGAGCCCAGCGTCGGTGGACGAATCTCTCATGACCCCGCCGCCTCACGATCCATCGAGCGCCATATGCCGGCGATCAAGGGAACACGGCGCCAAAGCGCGCGCCACCCTTCGAGAGAACCTTCCGGAACGGCTGACGCCCGCCGCAAACGGCCGAGACCGTTCGCGGCGCGCCGACATCTCAGGCGGCGAGGGCGGCCGCGATGTCGCGCTCGAGCGACGCGGGCTTGGCGGTCGGCGGATAGCGGCCGATCACCCGGCCGTCGCGGCCGACGAGGAATTTCGTGAAGTTCCACTTGATGCCGGCCGTGCCGAGGAGGCCGGGCTTCTCGCTCTTGAGATGCCGGTAGACCGGGTCGGCGCCCGCCCCGTTGACCTCGACCTTCGCCAGCAGCGGGAAGCTCACGTCGTAGGTCAGGCTGCAGAACTGGGCGATCTCGGTGGCGTTTCCCGGCTCCTGCGCGCCGAACTGGTTGCAGGGGAACCCGAGCACCACGAGCCCGGCCGCGCGGTGCTTCTTCCACAAGGCCTCCAGCCCCTCGTATTGCGGGGTGAACCCGCATTTCGAGGCGGTGTTGACGACGAGCACGACCTTGCCGCGGTACTGCGCGAGGGGATGCGGAGCGCCGTCGGCGCCCTTCGGCGCGAAGTCGAACAGCGTCATCGGGCCGCCGTCCGCCGCTCGACGAGGCGGGCCAGGTACGCGGACCCGATCGGGATGATCGTGTCGTCGAAATTGTAGCCCGGGTTGTGCAGCCCGGCTCCGGTCGAGGCGCCGATCCAGGCATAGGCGCCGGGCACCGCCATCGCCATGTCGGCGAAGTCCTCGCTGCCCATCTTCGGGCTGGAATTGAGGTCGACCCGCTCGGGCCCGAACAGCTCGGTCGCGGTGTCGATCGCGGCCTGGGTCTGGTCGGGGGCGTTCTCCAGCACCGAGAACTTGTCCTGGATGTCGACCGTGATCTCGGCGCCGTAGGCCGCGGCGTAGCCCTTGGCGAGCTCCCGCATCCGGTCGTGGCTGAGCTTGCGCAGGTCGCGGTCGAAGGTGCGGATCGTGCCGGCCATGTGCGCGGTGTCGGGGATGACGTTGTAGGCCGAGCCGGCGTTGAACTGGGTGATCGACAGCACGATCGACTTGAGCGGGTCGGCGTTGCGCGAGACGATCGACTGCAGCGCCTGCGCCAGCGCCGTGCCGACGACGATCGGGTCGATGCCGCTGTGCGGCTGCGCCGCGTGGATGCCGCGGCCCTTCACGTGGATGTCGAAGAAGTCGGCCGCCGCCATGATCGGGCCGGGGCGCAGCTTGATCATGCCGTGCGGGCCGCTCGGCTGGTTGTGCAGGCCGTAGATCTCGTCGCAGGGAAAGCGCTCGAACAGCCCGTCGGCGAGCATGGCGCGGGCGCCGCCCAGCCCCTCTTCCGCCGGCTGGAACACGAACACCGCCGTGCCGTCGAAGTCGCGGGTCTCGGCGAGGTACCGGGCGGCGCCGACGAGCATGGTGGTGTGGCCGTCGTGCCCGCAGGCGTGCATCTTGCCGGGGATGGTCGAGCGATAGGGGAGGTTGGTCTCCTCCTCGATCGGCAGCGCGTCCATGTCGGCGCGCAGGCCGATGCGACGGCCGTTGTCGCTGCGGCCCTTCAGGATGCCGACGACGCCGGTGCCGCCGACGTTGCGATGGACCTCGATGCCGAAGCCCTCGAGCAGGTCGGCGACGATGCCCGAGGTGCGCACCTCCTCGAACCCGATCTCGGGATGGGCGTGCAGGTCGCGGCGGAGCGCGGTCAACGCGTCGGCGTAGGTCGTGATGCGATCGATCGGGCTCATGGGCGTCAGGACTCTTCCGGGCTGGGCCGTCGGAACGGCGTCAGGGTGTCGAGCTCGTCGACCATGGCTTCGACATGGGCGCGCTCGCGCTGCAAGTAGTCGGCCACCGCGCGGCGCAACGACGGGTCGGCGATGTCGTGCGCGGAGTGCATCAGCACCGGCCGGTAGCCGCGGGCGAGCTTGTGCTCGCCCTGCGCCCCGGCCTCGACCCGCTTCAGGCCGCGCGCGATCGCGAAGTCGATCGCCTGATAGTAGCAGACCTCGAAATGCAGGAACGGGTGCTCCTCGATGCAGCCCCAGTTCCGGCCGTAGAGCGCCGTGTCGCCGATCAGGTTGATCGCGCCGGCGACGTAGCGGCCCTCGCGCTTGGCCATGATGAGAAGCACGCGCTCGGGCATCCGCTCGGACAGGAGCGAGAAGAAGCGCCGGTTGAGGTAGGGCCGGCCCCATTTGCGCGCGCCGGTGTCGGTGTAGAATTCGTAGAACGCGTCCCAATGCGCCTCGGTGAGGTCGGCCCCGGTCAGGTGCTCCACCGTGATGCCGGGCGACAGCGCGTCGCGCCGCTCGCGCTTGATGCTCTTGCGCTTGCGCGAGGCGAGCGCCGCGAGGAAGTCGTCGAAGCCCGCGTAGCCGGCGTTCTCCCAGTGGAACTGCTGGTCGGTGCGCTGGAGGAAGCCGGCGGCGCCCGCCCGCTCCCATTCCGGCTCCTGCATGAAGGTGACGTGGATCGAGGAGGCCTTGGTCTCGGACCGCAGCGCCCGCAGGCCGGCGACCAGGGCGGCCGTCGCGGTCTCCGGGTCGGCGCCGGGCGCGATCAGGAAACGCGGGCCGGTGACGGGGGTGAACGGCACGCTCACCTGCAGCTTCGGGTAGTAGCTCCCGCCGGCGCGCTCGAAGGCGTCGGCCCAGCCGTGGTCGAAGATGTATTCGCCCTGGCTGTGGGATTTCAGGTAGCACGGCACGACCCCGAGCAGCGTGTCGTCGCGCTCCACCGAGACGTGCAACGGAAGCCACCCGGTCCGGCGCGAGACGCAGCCCGAATCCTCGAGGGCCGAGAGGAAGGCGTGGCTGACGAAGGGGTTGTGGGTCTCGTCGCCCGAGCCCAGCGTCTCGGCCGACGTGGCGCAGGCGTCCCAGGCCGCGGCCCCGATCTCCTTCAGGCCGGCGAGCGCGCAGACCTTGAGCACGGTCTCGGAGGTCGCAGGCTCGTGCGGAGCACCCGGTTTTTCCATGCACGACAATCTAGCCCGCCGGACAGGGGGGACAAGGCGGAGGCGTGCATCCTGCCGTCGCAGCGTGGGGCATCGCCGTCTTCCGGTCTTGCCAAGCCGCTCGCCACCTTTCAACGGTCCGCATGGGAATCGACGGTCCCCTGAGAGTCGAGCCAATGCGCCTCAGCCACCCGCTCGCCTTCCGAAGGCGGACGCCGCCGGCTGATTTCATCGAGGATCATCCGATCGAGATGTCGAACCTCGACGAGGCGGACCCGCATGTGCCGGGCACGATCTTCGTGTCGACGGCCCTCGGCTCGCACGGCCCCCAGGTGAAGTGGTATCCCGACCGTGCAGGGCGGACGTTACCATGCCTCATCGTCTCGATCGGACCGAATCCGAGCGTCCGTGACGATTTCCTGCCGCCGATCGTGTCACGGGCCGCGGCCCCGAAGGTCATCGCGTGGGTGCGACCCAACCACGTCGCCCTGCTGGACTTCTGGACGAACGGCGCATCCTGGAACCGCCGTGAGGTCGCCGCCTTCCTCGATGGGCTGCTTCCCCTTCCCTGATCGAGCCTTGCCCTGATCGAGCCTTGCCCTGATCGAACCCTGCCGTGACCGAACGGATCAGGCCGAAAACCCCTCGAACACCATCTGGTCGGCATGCATCTCG
The DNA here is from genome assembly GCF_022829665.1 of Methylobacterium sp. E-041. Lineage (NCBI taxonomy): Bacteria > Pseudomonadati > Pseudomonadota > Alphaproteobacteria > Hyphomicrobiales > Methylobacteriaceae > Methylobacterium > Methylobacterium sp. E-041. Next base: position 8,951 of record NZ_JAKSYQ010000243.1, read on the forward strand.
GCGAGCCGGCGCTGGTCCGGGTTGCGCACCGTCCAGGCCATCACCGGGAGATGGCCGAGCACGCGGGCGAGATGCGTCGCGGCGCAGGGCAGGTCGTCGACCCGCCAGGACACGAAGCCGGGCCGCGTCTCCGCGATGTGCAGCAGGTCCGAGAGCCGGCGCCGCGCCGAATCGGTGAGGCCGGCATAGGCCGGGTCGTCCTGGTTCGTCTCGCCGACGATGCCGCGCGGGATCGTCTCGGGCACCAGCCCGCGCAGCGCCGCGACCACCTGCGGGTCGAAGGATTTCACCGCCACCGGCCCGGCGTATTCGCAAAGGATGTCCGCGACCCGGCGGGTCAGGGTGAGGTCGCCGGAATAGGACGACTTGATCTCGACCACGAGCGGCGTCCGCCCGGCGATCTCCGACAGGAAGGCCGGCAGCGTCGGGATGGTCTCCGCCGTGCCCGCGACCGTCAGGCGAGCGAGGTCGGCGCCCCGCATCGCGGCGACGGGGTCGGCGACGCCCGTCAGCCGCCCCAGCGCCGCATCGTGGAACACCATCGCCTCGCCGTCGGCGCTGATCTGCACGTCGCACTCGATGGCGTAGCCGCCGGCGATCGCCGCGCGGGCGGCGGCGACCGTATTCTCGGGGCGGCCCGCCGCGCGGTCGTGCAGGCCGCGATGGGCGATCGGCCGCGCGACGAGCCAGGAGATCCCGGCGGGCCGGCCCATCACCGCACCTCGAACATCGCCTCGACCTCGACGGCGGCGTCCAGCGGCAGCTCGGCGACGCCGACCGTGGAGCGGGCATGGCGGCCGCGGTCGCCCAGCACCGCGACCATCAGGTCGGAGGCGCCGTTCATGATGCCGGCGAGGCCGGCGAAGCTCGGCACGCAGTTGATGAAGCCCCCGAGGCGGACGCATTGCACCACCCCGCGCTCGAGGTCGCCCACCGCCGCCTCGACCTGGGCCAGCACGTTGAGCGCGCAGAGCTTGGCCGCGGCGATGCCGTCCTCCGCCGAGACCTCGGCGCCGAGCTTGCCGACATGCGCCGGCCTGAGCTTGCCGTCCGCCCCGAAGCAGATCTGGCCCGAGATCACCACGAGGTTGCCGGTCCGCACGAACGGCACGTAGTTCGCGACCGGGGCCGCCGCCTTCGGCAGGGCGAGCCCGAGGCTCTCGAGGCGTTCCTTGACCGTGCTCATGAGGCGATTCCTCTGGTTCGTCGTCGGCGATGCGCGGGTTCTGGAGCACGGGCAGCACCTGCCGCGCAAGCGGCCCGTGCGAGGCATGTCGTAGGCAAGCCGGCAAACGACGCCTGTTTTGCAGGCATGTCCGGCACGAAGGCCGGCCCCATCATTGACAGCGCGGCCTCGTTTCATAGTAATCGCGCGCGTGCCGCCCCGGTGACGAGGCGGCACTTTCGTTTTTGCACGCAGGGCACTCGTCCTGCACGCAGCCTTCAACGCTGGGTCGTCGCCCGGCACGCCGACACGGAGACGGGATCGTGACATCCGCCCTTCTGCCGACCTATGCCCGGGCCCCCATCGCCTTCGAGCGTGGCGAGGGCGCATGGCTGGTGGCGCGCGGGGGCGAGCGATACCTCGATTTCGGCGCCGGCATCGCGGTGAACGCGCTGGGCCACGCCCACCCGCACCTCGTCGAGGCCCTGACCACCCAGGCGCAGAAGCTCTGGCACACCTCGAACCTGTTTGAGATTCCCGACGGCGAGCGCTTCGGGCAGCGCCTCGTCGACGCGAGCTTCGCCGACGTCGCCTTCTTCTGCAACTCGGGCGCCGAGGCCAACGAGGCCGCGATCAAGATGGCGCGGAAGTACCATGCCGCGGGCGGCCACCCCGAGCGCTACCGCATCGTCACTTTCGAGGGCGCGTTCCACGGGCGCACGCTGGCGACGCTGGCCGCCGGCGGCCAGCTGAAGTACATCGAGGGCTTCGGCCCGAAGGTCGACGGGTTCGACCAGGTGCCCTTCGGCGACCACGCCGCGCTGCGCGCCGCGATCGGCCCCGAAACGGCGGCCGTGATGATCGAGCCGATCCAGGGGGAGGGCGGCGTCCGGCCGGTGCCGCCGCAATGCCTGCGGGGCCTGCGCGAGCTCTGCGACGAGCACGGCCTGATGCTGATCATGGACGAGGTCCAGACCGGCGTCGGCCGCACCGGGCGGCTGTTCGCCCACGAGTGGTCGGGCATCGCCCCGGACATCATGAGCGCGGCCAAGGGCATCGGCGGCGGCTTCCCGATGGGCGTGTGCCTGGCGACGCACGAGGCCGCCCGCGGCATGGTCGCCGGCAGCCACGGCACCACCTTCGGCGGCAACCCGCTCGCGATGGCGGTCGGCAACGCCGTGCTCGACGTGGTGCTGGCCGACGGTTTCCTCGATCACGTCCGGCAGGTCGCGCGGGTTCTGACGCAGAAGCTCGGGGCCCTTCGCGACCGCTATCCCCACGTCGTCACGGCGATCCGCGGCGACGGCCTGATGCTCGGGCTCAAGCTCGGCGTGCCCAACACCGCGTTCGCGGCCGCCGCGCGGGCCGAGCACCTGCTGGTGATCCCGGCGGGCGACAACGTGGTGCGCCTGCTGCCGCCGCTGATCGTCACCGAGGCCGACGTGACCGAGGCCGTCGCGCGCCTCGAAGCCACCGCCGCCGCGTTCGACGGCGCGATGCGCGGCGCCGCCGAGTGATCCTTCCTCGGCTCCCGAAGGCGGAGCCGCCGACCGAACCCGGACATGATGTGTTGAGATGACTGCCCCAGCGAACGGCCAGAGCAGCGGCCAGACGGCCGGCGCGAGCGCGCCCCGCCACTTCCTCGACCTGTCGGACTTCTCCGGCGCCGACCTGCGCCGGGTGCTCGACGCGGCCGCCGCGATCAAGGCGCGCCGCCGCAAGGGCGAGATCGCCGTGGAGCGCCCGCTCGCCGGCAAGAACCTCGCGATGGTGTTCGACCGGCCCTCGACCCGCACCCGCGTCTCGTTCGACGTGGCGATGCGCGAGCTCGGCGGCGAGACGCTGATGCTGACCGGCTCCGAGATGCAGCTCGGCCGCGGCGAGACCATCGGCGACACCGCGCAGGTGCTCTCCCGCTTCGTCGACGCGATCATGATCCGCATCCTCGATCACGCGCTGATGCTCGAGCTGGCCGAGAACGCCACGGTGCCGGTGATCAACGCACTGACCAAGCTGTCGCATCCGTGCCAGATCATGGCCGACGTGCTGACCTTCGAGGAGCATCGCGGGCCGATCAAGGGCCGCACGGTGGCGTGGTCGGGCGACGCCAACAACGTGCTGACGAGCTGGGCGCACGCGGCCGCGCGCTTCGACTTCACCCTCAACGTCGCCTGCCCGCCCGAGCTGGCGCCCCCGCCCGCGCTGATGGCCTGGGCGCGCGCCGAGGGCGCCCGCGTCAACGTCACCACCGACGCGTTCGACGCCGTCGAGGGAGCCGACGCGGTCGTGACCGATTGCTGGGTCTCGATGGGCGACGAGGACGAGAGCCACCGCCACAACCTGCTCAACCCCTACCAGGTGAACGCCGAGCTGATGCGCGCCGCCGCCAAGGACGCGGTGTTCATGCACTGCCTGCCGGCCCATCGCGGCGAGGAGGTCACCGCCGAGGTGATGGACGGCCCGCAATCGGTGGTGTTCGACGAGGCGGAGAACCGCCTCCACGCCCAGAAGGGCATTTTGGCGTGGTGCCTGCGGGCGAACGGGCTCTGAGCGGACGGATCGCCGAGGCCGTTCGGACGCAGGACCCGTGAGGTCCGCGGGCCTTGACCGTATGAACATCGTGTATACGTTCACGGCGTGAGATACCGATCCCGACCCGGTTGTGAGAGGCTGTCGCCGTGAGCATCGATGGGCGGAGCAACGTCCCGGTGCGGCGCGGGACGACGATCAACCTGCGCGTCGAGGCCGAGACGCGGGACCTGATCGATGACGCCGCATCGGTGCTCGGCAAGACGCGGACCGAGTTCATGATCGACACCGCGCGTCATCACGCCATCGACGTGCTGCTCGATCAGCGCCTGTTCGTCCTGGACGATGCGCGGCATGCCGCGTTCGTCGCGGCCCTCGACGCGCCGCCGGTTGCGAGACCGAGGCTGAGCGCGCTCATGGAGAGGAAGCCGGCCTGGGAGCGATGATCGGCCCGCCGGTTCCGCTGGGTTCGGAGCACGGCCTCGATGGGTTCTCGTGCGGCAAGCCGGTGCTCGACGATTGGCTGAAACGGCAAGCACGCCGCAGCGAGGGCCGGTTCGCCCGGACCTATGTGATCTGTGCGGACGGCACGGTGGTGGGTTATTACTGCATCTCCGCGGGAACGGTCGCCCGGGCGGATGCTCCGGGACGGATTCGACGCAACGCGCCGGAGCCGATCCCGGTCTCGACTCTGGGTCGGCTGGCCGTGGATCGGCGTTGGGCCGGGCGTGGGCTCGGTGCCGACCTCCTGGCCGATGCACTGCGCCGGATCGCCAATGCCGCCGAGGTGATCGGCATCGGCGCCGTCCTGATCCACGCGCTCGACGACCAGGCGCTGACATTCTACCGCAGCCGGGCGGAATTCCTCGCGTTCCCAGACAACTTGCGCACCCTGTTCCTGCCGATCGGCGCGCTGACAGACAGACGATGACGACCCGAACGCTTCCAAGCCGAACGTTTCCAGGCCAATTGCTTCCAGGATCGAATTGAGCACCATGACCGCCGGACACGACACCACCCCGATCAACGAAGGCAACGGTCACGACGGCGCCGACGACTGCGTGCTGCCGTTCTCCGTCGAGGCGCTCGACGTGCGCGGGCGCGTCGTCCGGCTCGGGCCGTCCGTCGACACGATCCTGCGGCGGCACGGCTACCCGGATGCGGTGGCGCGCCTGCTCGGCGAGGCGGCGGCACTCACCGTGCTCCTCGGCTCGTCCCTGAAGTTCGAGGGCCGGTTCCAGCTCCAAACCAAGACCGACGGCCCGGTCGGGATGATCGTCGTCGACTTCGAGGCGCCCGACCGCCTGCGCGCCACCGCCCGCTTCGAGGCGGAGGCGATCGCGGCTCTGGGCACCGGTCCGCACAAGGCCGCCGAGTTGATCGGGCAGGGGCACCTGGCCATGACCATCGACCAGGGCTCGGCGGCGAGCCGCTACCAGGGCGTCGTCGCGCTGGAGGGACAGAGCCTGGAGGAGGCGGCGCACCAGTATTTCCGCCAGTCCGAGCAGATCCCGACGCAGGTGCGCCTCGCCGTGGCCGAAGCCTTCGAGGACGGGCAGAGCCGCTGGCGCGCCGGCGGGCTGCTGGTCCAGTTCCTGCCGCAGTCGATCGACCGGGCCCGCCTGGCCGACCTGCCGCCGGGCGACATCCCGGAGGGCCGCGTCCACCTCGACGAGAACGGCACCCAAGAGGACGACGCCTGGGTCGAGGCGCGCGCCCTGGTCGGCACGGTCGAGGACCACGAGCTCGTCGACCCGGCGGTCTCGAGCGAGCGGCTGCTCTACCGGCTGTTCCACGAGCGCGGCGTGCGGGTGTTCGAGGCGCAAGCGGTGCACGAGCAGTGCCGCTGCTCGCGCGAGCGGGTGATGGGCATGATCCGCTCGTTCTCGCCCGAGGAGCGCCGCGAGATGGTGGCCGACGACGGCCGCGTCGTCATCACCTGCGAGTTCTGCTCGCGCCGCTACGACCTCGACCCGGCGGAGGTCGAGGCGGAGGTGGGCGGCACGCCGAAGCAATAGAACGCCGCGCCGACGCGACGACGGCCAAGCTTGATCGAGCGATAGACTGAACTTCGGTTCATAAAAATCAGTTTCGAGGCGTGAAACGGTTTTCGAACCTTCGGCGTTTCGATGCTTCCAAGAACGTCGGAGGAAGCATCATGAAAAGGATCGCCATCGGGCTCGCAGCCCTGCTGCTCAGCACGTCGGTCTACGCCCAGGGCGCGGCCGGAAACGCGGCCGGCGCCGGGCCGGGCCGCGCGAATACAGGTTCGACGGACGCGACCGGCGGACGGCCGGGCAGCGACCGCGCATCGGGCGCGTCGTCCGGCGGCCGGATGTCGGACACGCGGGGCGAGGCCCGGAACACGACCGCGGGGAACGGAACCGGCGGCCGCGAGAGCGGCCTGCAGGCCGGGCGGTCCAATCGCCAGGGCGCCGATCGTGCAGGAGCCGATCGTGGAGGAGCTGATCGTCAGGCCGCCGGCCGCGACGACCGGCGCGGCGCGGATCGGGCCGAGGGCCGCGGCGGCAACCGTGACGGGATGCACGAGAGCCGCGACCGGGCGGAGCGGAGCGGGCGCGAGGCGCGCAGCGAGCGGCGCGAGACCCGCACCGACTTCCGGTCCGAGCGGGTCGGCGGCAGCTTCCGGCGCGAGGGCCGGTTCGTGGTCGTCGGCGGCCAGCGCGTGGTGTACGGCTCGCCGGAGTATCGCCGCCTCGTCACGGTCGAGCGCCGGGGCGGCCCGCGGGTCCGCTACGTCACCATCCGCGGCCACCGCGTGCTGTACGGATCGCCGGAATACCGTCGCCTCGTCACGGTCCGCGAGACCGGTCCGCGCGAGCGCTACGTCACCATCCGCGGGCAGCGGGTGCTGTACGGATCGCCCGAGTACCGTCGCCTCAGCGTGACCACGACCGAGCGTCGCGGCGGCAGCGTCGACGTCGGCTTCCGCGGACAGGATCGCACGGACGTGCGGACCCGCTCCACCCGGACCGAGACCCGCGACGATCGCGGCTTCCGCAATGCCGACCGGCGCAACGCCGGCGAGCGCAACACGGGCGCCGACCGGGGATCCGAGCGCAACGCCGACCTGCGTCGGGGCCAGGATGCGCGCGGCGGCCCGGACAGGGGCGGCATCCGCAACGCTTCGGAGACGATGGGCGGCGGCAAGAGCGAGGACAGGGGTGGCGCCAACGGTGGCGTCAGGGGCGGGCGCGATGCCGGCATGACCGGCGGCTCGCCCGAGCGCGGCGGCGCGGGTGCCGCCACCCGCGGCGGCCGCGACGGGGGCGGCGCCGGTCGCAATTGATCGGTCCAGTCGTGCGAACGGGGAGGGGCCGGCGACGGCGCCTCCCCGACCCGCCGCGCCGGTCAGCTCTTGAGCACCGGCTCGGCGATGTCGACGGCATGGCGGCCGGCGAGGTATTCCGGCTGGAACAGGCACATCCGCACGGCATCGCGGTAGCGGCCGTTCATGAAGAACTCGTCCCGCAGGATGCCCTCGGGGCGGAAGCCGCAGCTCTCGTAGATCCGCACGGCGCGGGCGTTGTCCTTGTCCACGTGCAGGTAGAGCTTGTGGATGTTGAGCACGCTGAAGGCGTAGTCCATCGCGATCCGCGTCGCCTGGCGGGCGAAGCCCCGGCCCTGGAAGCCCGGATGGATCGCGATCTGGAACTCGCAGCGCCGGTGCAGGTGGTTGATCTCCACGAGCTCGACGAGGCCGGCCGGATGCCCGTTCAGCGTCGCAATGATGAAACGCCGCTCGGTCTGGTTGTGGATGTTGCGCTCGTAGAGCTGCGCCAGCTCGGCGAAGGACTCGTAGGCCTCCTCGAACCAGTAGCGCATGATGCTGTCGTTGTTGTTGAGCTGATGCACGAACATCAGGTCCTCGCGCTCCAGCGGGCGGAGCTTGACCCTGTCGGGGACGGTCTCGTTCATGCGGCGCAGGCCTCGATCAAGCGGCGGAGGAACGCCTCGCCCTGGCCGAGCGCGGCCAGCGTGATGAACTCGTCCGGCTGGTGGGCCTGGTCGATCGAGCCCGGCCCGCAGACCACGGTCGGGATGCCCGCCTGCTGGAAGCGCCCGGCCTCGGTGGCGTAGGGCATCGACACGGTGCGGTTGCGGTTGGCCAGCCGCAGCGCCAGCCGCTCGGCCTCGGAGCCGGGCTCCGGCAGCAGGCCGGGGATCGCGATCTCCTCGACGGTCTCGATCCGGCCGAACGCGCCGTAGCGGTTGAGGCGCTCGCGGGTCACCGCCTCGGCCTTGGCCTGGAACAGGCGCGGGATTTCGGCCATGTCGAGGTCGGGCAGGCCGCGGAACTCCCAGTGGAAGGCGCATTCCTTGGGCAGGATGTTGCGGGCGGTGCCGCCGTGGATCGTGCCGACATGCACGGTGGTGCTGGGCGGATCGAACCGGCCCGACGCGTCGCCCCGGGCGATCATCCGGTCGGCGATGGCGTTCAGCCCGGAGACGAGGTCGCAGGCCGCCATCACGGCGTTGGCCCCGAGCATCGGCTTGGCCGAATGCGCCTCGTGGCCGTGCACCGTGGTGTGGAAGGTGACGATGCTCTTGTGCGCATCGGCGACCTCGAGGTCGGTCGGCTCGCCGACGATCACCGCGCCCGGCCGCGGCAGGTCGACGCCGAAGCGGGCGATCGCGTCCATCACGCCGAGGCAGGTGGTCTCCTCGTCGTAGGAGAGCAGGATGTGGATCGGGCGCTTGAGGCCGGCCGCGAGGCAGTCCGGCACCAGCGCCAGGGCGGTGGCGCAGAACCCCTTCATGTCGACCGCGCCGCGGCCGTAGGCCCGGCCGTCGGCGACGCGCAGGGTGAACGGGTCGGCGGTCCAGGCCTGTCCCGTGACCGGGACGACGTCGGTGTGCCCCGACAGCACGACGCCGCCGTCGACCTGCGGCCCGATCGTGGCGAAGAGCGCGGCACGGTCGCCGGCCGCGTTCGGGATGCGGAGGTGGGGGACGCCCCAGCCGTCGAGATAGGCGGCGACCCAGTCGATCAGGTCGAGATTCGGCTTCGAGCTTTCGGTGTCGAAGCCGACGAGGTGGGCGAGGATGTCGAGCGGGGTCAGCCGCTCGCCGGAACCGGGCATCGCTTGGTGTCCTGGGCGGGCCGCCGGCCTGCCCGGCTCGAATCAGTGCAGGCTGCGGCGGATATGCGGGCTGTCGAGCGAGAAGGCCGGGATCTCGGCCTCGAAGCTCTCGCCCGCGACCGTGGCCATGGTGTAGCTCCCCGCCATCAGCCCGTCCGGCGTGGTGAGCGGGCAGCCGCTGGTGTAGCAGAACGACTCGCCCGGCTCCAGCACCGGCTGCTTACCGACGACGCCGGCGCCGCGCACCTCCTGGCACTCGCCGCGCCCGTCGATGATGCGCCAATGGCGGGAGCGGAGCTGCACCTGCTCGGCGCCGTTGTTCACGATCTCAACGGTGTAGGCGAAGAAGTACCGGCTCTCTCCCGGCGAGGATTCCTCCTCGACGAAGCGCGGATTGACGGTCACGCTGATTCCGCGCGTCTCGGCCTTGTACATCGTCCCTAATTGCCCTCTTCAGCGGCGCTCGAGTTCGGTCTAGCTCGGGTCTAGACGGCTCGAAGCCGCTTTTCGATGCGTCATTCAACGTGGTAGTTGCCGGAAGAATTCCCGTCAATTGCGGCGGAGTACGTCGCGGCGGGCGGCATGAACGGGGCCGGCATGGTCGAAGCGTGGGTGTGCCATCTGAGGTCGCTTCGGCGCGGGGGGGACGTTCGGCTCTCGGCGGCGGCGCTCGCCCACGTGGCGGCCTGGGCGACGCTGCTCGCCCTTGCGGGCTTTTCCGCGTGGCGCGATCCGGCCGCCAACCTCCTGCCCGCGGCGGCGCTCGCGGCCGCGCTGATCCTCGACGGGACCGGGCGGATCGCGGCGGCCGTCATCGCCGGCCGGGCGGGACCCGATCCGCGGCTCGCCGGCCTGCCCTCGCTGGTGCTCGGCGTCGGCGGCACGGTCGGCCTCGTCGCCGGCGCGGCCGCGCTGCTCGTGTTTCCGCGCGCGGTCCCGGTGCTGGCGAGCGCGCTCGCCGGCCTGGTCGCGATCGGCGCCCTGGCCCGGCTCGCCCTGATCCGGATCGTCCTCGCCCTGCCCGGCGACGAGCCCGCCGCCCTCCCGGCGGAGGCGCGCGCGACCTCGGTCCGCCCCCCCTTAAGCCGACGTTAGGCGCTTTGCTCGAAAACGGCCGATGGTGACGGCCGGACGGGACGCGCGAGAGACATGAGCACGACGCCGAGCCCTTCGGTCGAGACCGGCCCTTCGGTGGCGGCAGGCACCGCCACGGGGCAGGGCGCCCCGCGCGACGGCATCCTGTCGGGCGAGGGCATCGCCGCCCTGGCGCGGGCGGGCGGCATCCTGCCGGCCTCGGCCTTCGCCGCCGACCAGATCCAGCCGGCGAGCCTCGACCTGCGCCTCGGGGCGCGGGCCTGGCGCGTGCGCACCAGCTTCCTGCCGGGCGCGGCGCGGGCGGTCTCGGCCTGCGTCGAGCGGCTGGCGTTCCACGAGATCGACCTGCGGCCCGGCGCGGTCCTGGAGACCGGCTGCGTCTACATCGCCGAGCTGCAGGAATCCCTGGCGCTGCCCGAGGACCTCGCGGCGGCGGCCAACCCCAAGAGCTCCACCGGGCGGATCGACGTGTTCACCCGCGTCATCACCGACCGGGCGGAAGCGTTCGACCAGGTCGGGGCCGGCTATCGCGGGCCGCTCTACGCCGAGATCTCGCCGCGCACCTTCCCGGTCCTGGTCCGCACCGGCTCGCGCCTGTCGCAGATCCGCTTCCGACGCGGCATCGTGCGGCTGCGCGACGACGAGCTGGTCGCGCTGCACGCGCGCGCGCCGCTGGTGACCGCGGCGGCGCCCTCCTTCCAGGGGGGCGTCGCCGTCTCGGTCGATCTCGCCGGGTTCGACGGGCTGATCGGCTACCGGGCCAAGCGCCATACCGGCCTCGTGGACGTCGACGCGCCGGGGCGCCACGCGGCGGCCGAGTTCTGGGAGCCGCTGCCGGCCGACGGGTCAGGGTCGCTGATCCTCGATCCCGGCCAGTTCTACATCCTGGCCTCGAAGGAATCGGTGCAGGTGCCGCCCGACCACGCCGCCGAGATGGTGCCATTCGACCCGCTCGTCGGCGAGTTCCGGGTGCATTACGCCGGCTTCTTCGATCCCGGCTTCGGCTATGCCGGCGCCGGCGGCACCGGCGCGCGCGCGGTGCTGGAGGTCCGCTCCCGCGACGTGCCGTTCCTGCTCGAGGACGGCCAGATCGTCGGCCGGCTCGTCTACGAGCGCATGGAGGCGGTGCCGCTGATGCTCTACGGCGCCGGCGCCGGCTCGAACTATCAGGCGCAAGGGCTGAAGCTGTCCAAGCACTTCGCCTGAAGCGCCCGGACTCAGTATCCCAGCGCGCTGCCGTCCTTGCGCGGGTCCGAGCCGGCCGACAGCATGCCGGCTGCGCGGTCGATCCAGATCACCTGCCCGCCGCCGAGGGGGAGGGGAGCGGCGACCGCGTCGTGGCCGCGGTCCCTCAGGCCGCCGACGAGGCCGGAAAGGCCGCCCTCGACCTCGAGCGTGCCGCCGTAGGCGAAGCTGCGCGGCGCATCGAGCGCCTCCTGCGGATCGAGGCCGCGGTCGATCAGGCCGGTCAGCAGCTCGACATGGCCCATCGCCTGGTAGTGCCCGCCCATCACGCCGAAGGGCGCGACCGCGCGGCCGTCCCGCATCAGCATGCCGGGGATGATCGTGTGCATCGGGCGCTTGGACGGGCCGATCGTGTTGGGGTGGCCGGCCTCCGTGCGGAACGACAGGCCGCGGTTGTGCAGCAGCACGCCGCTCGACGGCCCAAGGATGCCCGAGCCGAAGCCCTGGAAGATCGAGTTGATCAGCGAGATCGCGTTGCCGTCCCGGTCGACCACGCAGAGGTAGACCGTGTCCTTGTGCGCGCGGGCCGCGAGCTCGGCGCGGATCTCGGGATAGAGCACCGGCGCCTGCGCGCGGGCCATGTCGATCGCCCCGTGGGCGGCCGCCTGCCAGGCGTCGGAGAGCAGGTGCTCGACCGGGATCGCCTGGAGCTCGGGATCGCCGAACAGGGCGTCGCGGTGGTGGTAGCCCTGCTTGCACGCCTCCGCGAAGAGGTGGACCCGGTCGAGGTCGGAGAGCCCGGCGACGTCGAAGGGCTTCAGCACGTTGAGCATCATCAGCGCCGCCAGACCCTGCCCGGCGGGCGGGCATTCGTAGACGTCGTAGCCGCGGTAGCGAGTGCTGATCGGGGTGACGACGTCCGGCGCGGCGCTCGCGAAATCCTCCAGGGTGTGGAGGCCGCCGCGCTCGCGCAGGCGGCTCACGAGATCCTCGGCCACCGGCCCCTCGTAGAAGCCGCGCGCGCCCTCGCCGGCGATCCGCCGGAGGGTCGCGGCCAGCTTCTCGAGCCGCACCACGGTGCCGATCGCCGGCGCCCGGCCGTCGATCAGGTAGGTCGCCGCCGCGTGCGGATCGCCGGCGACCCGGCCGATGCTGCGCGCCCAGTCCCACCCGACCCGCGGCTGAACGGGAAAGCCGTCCTCGGCCAGCCGGATCGCCGGCTGCAGCAGCTCGCCGAGGGAGCGGGTGCCGTGGTCCTCGACGAGCCTCTGCCACGCCGCCACCGCGCCGGGCACGGTCACCGCATGCGGGGAATCGGGCTCGATCGCGACGCCGTTCTCGCGGTACCACGCGTCGTCGGCGGCCGCCGGGCTGCGGCCGGAGCCGTCGATCGCGATCGGCACCGACGCGCCGTTGGGCGCATACAGGGCGAAGCAGTCGCCGCCGATGCCGGTCATCAGCGGGTCGACGACGCATTGCACCGCCACCGCGGCGATCGCCGCGTCGACGGCGTTGCCGCCCGCGCGCAGGGTCTCGATCGCCACCAGCGTCGAGGCCGGGTGCGAGGTCGCGACCGCGGCGTTGGCGGCGTAGACGGGCGAGCGGCCCGGTCCCTCGAAGTTCCTCATGGGCGATCCTCAGCTTCTCGTGGCGACCCAGTGGCCGGGCGCGACCTCGACGAGGTCGCCGCCCTCGGCGATGGGGGAGGCGGGCCGGGCCTGCTCCGCGGCGAGGCGGGCGCGCTCGGCGGCCGGGTCGGGCACCGGCACGGCGCCGAGCAGGCGCCGCGTGTAGGGATGGCGCGGGTCGTCGTAGAGCGCGTCGCTCTCGGCCAGCTCGACGATGCGGCCGCGCCAGAGCACGGCGACCCGGTGGCAGAGATATCGCACCATGCGCAGGTCGTGGGAGATGAACAGGTAGGACAGCCCCAGCTCGGCCTGCAGGTCCTGCAGCAGGTTGACCACCTGCGCCTGGATCGAGACGTCGAGCGCCGCGATCGGCTCGTCGGCGACGATGAAGCTCGGCTTCAGCGCGATGGCGCGGGCGATGCAGATGCGCTGGCGCTGGCCGCCGGAGAACTGGTGCGGGAACCGCCCGGCGAAGCGCGGCTCCAGCCCGACCCGCTCGAACAGCCCGGCCACCGCCGCGCGGCGCTCGGCCCGGCCCATCTCGGGCCGGTGCAGCTTGAACGCCTCGGAGACGTAGTCGCCGACGCTCATCCGCGGGTTGAGCGCGGCGTAGGGGTCCTGGAACACGGTCTGGATGCGGGCGCGCATGCCGCGCATCGCTCGCGGCGAGAGCTTGGCGAGGTCCGTGCCCTCGAAGGCGACGGTGCCCGCGGTCGGCGGGTTTAGCATCGTCACGGCACGGCCGATGGTCGACTTGCCCGAGCCGGATTCGCCGACGAGCCCCAGCGTCTCGCCGGCGCGGATGTCGAAGCTGACGTCCTCGACCGCCCGGAACACCGAGGCCTTGCCGCCCCACCACGAGCGCAGGGGATAGTGCTTCGAGAGGTTGCGCACCGAGACGATCGGATAGTCCGGGGCCCGCATCACCGTGCCTCCTCCGCTTCGCGCGCCAGGATCGCCGGAAGGTCGTACCAGGCCGCGACGAGGTGGCCGGGCGCGGCGCCGGCGGCCTGGACGAGCGGCGGCGCCTCGGTGCGGCAGCGGGGGGTGGCGTAGGCGTTGCGCGGCGCGAACGGGTCGCCGGGCGGGGGCGCGCGCATGTCGGGCGGCGCGCCCTCGATCTGGCGCAGGCGCCCGCGCCCGGCCCGGCCGCGGGTGAGGTCGGGGAGCGAGCGCAGCAGGCCGAGGGTGTAGGCGCTGCGCGGGTCGGCGAAGATGTCGTCCACCGGCCCGCGCTCGAGGATGCGGCCGGCATACATCACCTGCACCGTGTCGCTGATGCCGGCGACCACCCCGAGGTCGTGGGTGATCCAGATGATCGCCATGCCGATCTCGCGCTTCAGCTCCTGCACCAGGGCGACGATCTCGGCCTGCACCGTGACGTCGAGCGCCGTCGTCGCCTCGTCCGCGATGAGGAGCTTCGGGCGGCAGGCGATCCCGATGGCGATCATCACGCGCTGGCGCTGGCCGCCGGAGAACTCGTGCGGGTACTGGTCGAGGCGGCCGGCCGCGTTCGGGATGCGGACGAGGTCGAGCAGCTCCCGCGCACGCCGGCGCGCCGCGCGGGCGTCGAGGCCGAGATGGATGCGCAGCGGCTCGACGATCTGCGCCGCCACGGTCATGCCGGGGTTGAGCGAGCTCATCGGGTCCTGGAACACGAACCCGATCTCGCCGCCGCGGACTTTTCGGAGCGCCTTCTCGGGCAGGGTGAGCAGGTCGCGGCCCCGGAACAGCACCTGACCGCCGGTGATCCGGCCGGGCGGCCGCGGGATCAGGCCGAGCATGGCCAGCACGTGCACGCTCTTGCCGGAGCCCGATTCGCCGACGATGCCCAGCGTCTCGCCCTCGCGGAGCGCGTACGAGACGCCGTTGACGGCGTGGACCGCGCCGCCGTCGGTGTCGAAGGCGACGGCGAGGTCGCGGACCTCGAGCAGGGGCGTTTCGAGACGCGGCATGTCGCTCATGTGCGGGCCCGCGGATCCAGCGCGTCGCGCAGCCCGTCGCCGAGCAGGTTGAAGCCGAGCACGGCGAGGAAGATCGACAGGCCGGGCCAGATCGCCATCCACGGCGCCTGGTCGAGGAAGTTCTTGGCGACGTTGAGCATCGCGCCCCAGGACGGCTCGGGCGGCTGCTGGCCGAGCCCGAGGAAGGACAGGCTCGCCTCGGCGATGATCGCCGCGGCGATGGTCAGCGTCGCCTGGACCAGGATCGCCGGCACGATGTTGGGCAGGATGTGCACCAGCGCGATCCGCCAGGGCGGGTTGCCGACCGAGCGCGCCGCCTCGACGAACTCCTCCGCCGCCACCGCCTGGACCTGCGCGCGGGTGAGCCGGACGAAGGTCGAGGTCGCCGAGAGGCCGATCGCCACCATGGCGTTGGTCAGGCTCGGGCCGAGGAAGGCCGCGAGCGCGATCGCCAGGATCAGGAACGGGATCGCCAGGAGCGCATCGGTGAGCCGCATGATCGCGCCGTCGACCCAGCCGCCGGCATAGCCGGCGACGAGCCCGAGCGGCAGGCCGAGCGAGACCGCGAGCGCCACCGAGACGAGGCCGGCGCCGAGCGAGGCCCGCGCCCCGTAGACGATGCGGGCCAGCACGTCGCGCCCGACCTCGTCGCCGCCGAACGGGTGGGCCAGCGACGGCGCGGCGCGCACCGCGCCCCAATCGGTCGCCGTCGGGTCGTAGGGCGCGATCCATCCGGCGAACGCCGCCATCAGCACCAGCCCGACGACGATGGCGAGCCCGACGACCGCGCTCCGCCGCGCCCGCAGCCGGCGCCAGAAGGCGCCGAGCATGCCGGGCTCGCGCGGGAGGGGCACCGCTCGTCCCCCCGCCACGGAGGGGGACGGCAACAGCGCGGCGGCGTCGCGATCCATCCCGCTCATGCCCGCCTCAGCTTCGGGTTGACCACGGCCGCCAGCACATCCGCCGCGAGGTTGAGGCCGACATAGGTGGCGGCGGTGCAGATCACGACGCCCTGCACGGTGGCGAAGTCGCGGTTGAACACCGCGTCGACCATCAGCTTGCCGAAGCCCGGCACCGAGAAGATCTGCTCGGTGAGCACCGCGCCGGACAGGAGCTGCCCGAACTCGAGGGCGCCGAGCGTGATGATCGGGATCGCGGCGTTGGGCAGCGCGTGGCGCAGCACCAGGCGCAGCGGCGAGACGCCCTTGGCGCGGGCCGTGCGGACGTAGTCGGAGCCGAGCACGCCAAGCATCGCCGCCCGGGTGTGGCGCATCATCACCGCGCTGATCGCGTTGCCGAGCACGAAGGCCGGCATCGCCATCGCCTTGAGGTTCCCCCACAGGCTCTCCGAGGGCGGGACGTAGCCGGAGGCCGGCAGCCATCCGAGCTGCACCGAGAACAGCAGGATCATCAGGATGCCGAGCCAGAAGTTCGGGATCGACAGGCCCCAGAGCGCGACGCCGTTGGCCAAGGTGTCGGCCCAGGTGCCGCGGCGGGCGGCCGAGACGATGCCCATCGGCACGCCGATGGCCAGGGCCACCAGCATGGCGAGGCAGGCGAGCTCGAGCGTCACCGGCAGCTTCTCGAGGACGAGTTCCGAGACCGGCTTCTGCAGGCGGATCGACTCGCCGAGGTCGCCGGTCAGGACGCCCGCCGCCCAGTAGCCGTAGCGGACGGGGAGCGCCCGATCGAGGTGATACTTCTCGCGGATGAACGCGATCACCTCCGGGTCGCGCTCCTCGCCGGAGAGCGCGGTCGCGGTGTCGCCCGGCAGCAATTGCTGCAGGGCGAAGATGATCATCGAGGCGAGGACGAGCGTCGGGACCGCGAGCGCCAGGCGGCGGGCGAGGAAGCGCAGCATCAGTTCAGCTTGAGCCCGGTGAAGCGCGCCAGCCCGTCCGGGTAGGCGACGAAGCCCGAGAGCTTCTTGGTGTAGGCCCAGAGCAGCTTGCGGTGCAGCAGGTAGAGGCCCGGGCGGTCGTTCAGGACCCGGTCGGCAAGCTGCTTCCAGGCGGCCTGCCGCTTCTGTGGGTCGACGGTGCCGCGCTCGGCCTGGAGCGCCGCGTCGGCCTCGGCGTTGCAGTAGCGGCTGTAGTTCAGCGGCGTCTTGCAGCCGAGGAAGCTGAAGGTGTTGCCGTCGGGGTCCGGTCGCCCGGACCAGGAATACAGGTAGGCCTCGAAGTTGCCCTTGTCGGCCATGTCGAGCAGCGTGGTGAAGTCGGCGGCCTGGATCCGGATGTCGAAGCCGGCCTCCCTGGCCATCGCCTGGATCACCTGCCCGACCTGCGGCGCCTCGCTGTTGGCGTAGACCGAGAGCGTGATCTGGGGTTTCGGCTGCCCGGCCTCGGCAAGCAGGGCCTTCGCCTTGGCGACGTCGCGCTTGGGCACCGGGTATTCGGTCACGTAGCTCGGGTGCTTGGGCGAGACCCACTGGTTGCCGGGCAGGAACTCGCCGTTGAACACCACCTGGTTGAGCGCGTTGCGGTCGATCGACAGGTCGAGCGCGTGGCGCACCTTCGGGTCGGCAAGCGGCGAGCCGGCCTTGGCGGGGTTCAGCAGGATCTCCTGGAAGCCGAGCTCGTAGACCGATCCGAGCGCGAGCTTGGCGTCGCGGCTGACCTGGGGGACGTCGGTCGGCGCCAGGCGCTCGAGCAGGTCGAGCTGGCCGGCGCGCAGGTTGGTCAGCCGCACGGTGGCATCGGGGATCGGGCGGAACTCGATCCGCTGGATCTGGATCTGGTCCTTGTTCCAGTAATCGGGAAAGCGCTCGACCACGATCCGGTCCTGCGGCACCCGCTCGACGAACCTGAAGGGGCCCGCGCAGACCGGCGCCGTCGAGAACTTGTCGCCGAGCCGCTCGGCGGCCTTGGGCGAGACCATCATCCCGGCCCGATCCGTGAACTGGGCCATCAGCGGCGCGAACGGCGTCTTCAGGTTGATCTTGAAGGTCAGGTCGTCGACCACCTCGACGGTGTCGATCGGCGCGATCTCGCCGCGGCGCTGCGAGCCCGGCATCTTGAGGTGCCGCTCGATCGAGAACTTCGCCGCCGCCGCGTTCAGCGGCTCGCCGTCATGGAACCTCACCCCCGGCCGCAGGTGCATGGTCAGGGTCTTCTCGTCGGGCGAAAGCTCCCATTGCGTGGCGAGCTGCGGCACCGGCTTCAGGTCGGGCCCGATGTCG
Source organism: Methylobacterium sp. E-041 (assembly GCF_022829665.1). Lineage (NCBI taxonomy): Bacteria > Pseudomonadati > Pseudomonadota > Alphaproteobacteria > Hyphomicrobiales > Methylobacteriaceae > Methylobacterium > Methylobacterium sp. E-041. The sequence goes on from NZ_JAKSYQ010000243.1 coordinate 26,803, forward strand.
ACGAGCTTGTCGCAGAGCGCGGCGAAGACCATGCGGCTGGCGAACGTCCGCGCCAGCGTCGGATCGAGGGCGTCGGGGTCCTCCATCATGCCGTAGCGCAGGGTCTGCGCCGAGAGGACCGTGGACGAGAGCGGCAGGGAGACGAGCAGGCCCGCGATCAGGCAGGCGGCCGACAGACGCGACATCAGGACTTCCCGGGACGGACCAGAGTTTCGAGGCGGATGAGCGGAGCGTGGGCCGATGCACGGGATCAGGCAACCCCAAGCTGGCATTTCGCATTCCAGGCACCATCCGTGCCACCGACGGTTGCCGGTCGTTTCCGGGCGGCCGATCGGAGGCCGTATCGATCTCGATCCGCACGGCCTCGTCCTCGTCGACCAGACGGCGGCCGCCACCGACAGGCTCCGAGGCTCCGGTCGACGCCTCCGCGTGGTGCGCTGCCGCATCTGCGTGCCGCACGGGCACGACGAGACCGCCACCGCCGCCCTCCCAAAGACCCTGAAAGACTTCGACCCAGCATGGCCGGAAACGACCTTGGGAGGTCTCTGGATCGGTGCACGCGGTTTGCCGGATCGCAGCGCTTCGATCGACCCGATTCTTGACCGTTCCCTTCGGGCTAGATCGAAAGGCGTACGCGGCCTCTCCTGAAAATCTGTCATCTCGTCGAGGATCCAGTTTACCGTCAGGCTGGAAGATCGACGTGACCCATTACAAAGCTTGATCTGCTTTATTTCATGGCCATACAATATAGAGCGATTATATTTCTTTCTAAATTGTCTTTCGTCTGCTCGAAGATGCGGACTCGGAGGTATCGATGTCGGTGACAGTCATAGTGCCAACCCATAACCGCGCCAAGTACATAGAGGCGTGCATCGGAAGCGTGTTGGCGCAATCCCACGAGGACTTCGAGCTGATCGTCGTCGATGACGCGTCGACCGATGGGACCCATGAGATCCTCGCGGCTCTCGTCAAGAAGGATGCGAGGATCCGTTTGTTGCGTCACCCGACGAACAGGGGCGGTCCTGCCGCCAGGAATTTGGGGCTGTCGCTTGCGAAATACGATCTGATTGCCTGCATGGACGACGACGACATCATGCTTCCAGACAGGCTGAAATCGCAAATCCGATTCATGGAAGAAAACCCGGACGTCAGCGTTCTGAGCTCGGCAGCATACATGATCGATGTCGACAACAAGATCATCGGAAAGAGCGTCCCGACCATTGATATGGAACGCGGGCTTGCAAGAAAAGACCCGGGCCTCATCGTCAATATCATCCATCCGACCGCGATGTATCGGCGCGATGTCGTTCTCGGCTTGGGCGGCTATCGGAACTATCTTCTCGATGATCGAGACTTGTGGGGGCGAATGGCGACCGCGGGCTTCAAGATCGCCGTGTCGCCCGAGCCTGTCTTGATGCATCGCCGGCATAGCAGCATCATGACGACGCGGATCAACGAGATCTTCGAAAACGGAGATTTCATCGATTTCAACATGATCAGGCGCCTGAACGGCAACACGGAAATAAGCCTGGAACAATATAGGGAAATGCTTCACTCGCAATCGATCTGGAAAAAATGCCGCAATTGGAGATTGAAGAGATCCGCTGTCGCCTACAGAATAGCGACCCTGCACTACAGCAGCGGAAATTGGCTTCCGTTCATGAAAAACCTGGCCGTAGCGCTTTCGCTCAACCCGTCAAAGTACGTCGTGCGAACGATCGCAAAAAAGGGGAAATACCTGCTCAGAAAATCGACCCCCAAGCATATTCTACCGGCTTGAGATAATTTTTGTCATAATAATCAAAGACGCCGGATCATGATGCATCGTTGTTCTTTGCGCATCGCGCGGCGTCATTTCAAGCTCATATCTCAGTGCAAGCTACCGGAGATGAAATCGGTGCTGCCGACGGGCTATTTCACCTGAAACGTCGGAGCAGCTGACGGAGGCCGACATGCGCATCCTGGTGACCGGCGGCTGCGGCTTCATCGGCTCCGCCCTCGTGCTCCACCTGGTGCGCGACCTCGGCCACGACGTGCTGACGCTGGACGCGCTGACCTACGCGGCCAACCCGGTGTCACTGGCGCCCCTCGCCGAGGATCCCCGCCACCGCCTGGTCGAGGCCGACATCTGCGACGCCGACGCGGTGCGCGCGGCGTTCGCGGACTTCCGGCCCGACGCGGTGATGCACCTGGCGGCCGAAAGCCACGTCGACCGCTCG
>NZ_JAKSYQ010000252.1:0-14864 GCF_022829665.1 Methylobacterium sp. E-041
CTCTACCGCAAGGTCCGCGACCGGGCGTCGTACGCCTACGCGCTGGTCTCGGTGGCGGCGATCCTGGGCAGGGACGGGTCCGGCCGCCGACGCTTGGGCGGCGTGGCACCGAACGCCTGGCGGGGGGGGGCGGCCGCGGCCGACCGGCCGCGGGGCGCCAAGGCGGTGACCGAGCAGGTCCTGGCCGGCGCCGCGACAACCCACGCGAACGCCGACAAGCTGACGCTCGCCGAGCGGACCCTGTCCGCGGCGCTCAACCGAGCGAGGGCCTAAAGCCATGAAGTTCGATCAGCCCGCCGGCCAAAACCCGATCGACCAGCTCAAGGTCGTCGGAAAGCCGACCGACCGGGTCGAAGGACCGCTCAAGGTCACGGGGACCGCGCCCTACGCCTACGAATGGCACGATCCGCACGCGAACCTCGCCTACGGCTTCATCGTCGGCGCCGGCATCGCCAAGGGCCGGATCGCGACCCTCGACGTGGCGCGCGCGAAGGCCGCCTCGGGCGTCGTCGCCGTCGTCACCCACGAGAATGCCGGGCCGCTCGGCCAGGGCGAGTTCTACGTCCACCGCTTCCTCGCCGCGCTCGTCGTCGACCACTACCACCAGGCCGTCGCGGTCGTCGTCGCCGAGACCTTCGAGCAGGCGCGGGCCGCCGCGGCCCTGGTCCGGGTCACGTATGTCGAGGAGCCGGGCGCCTTCGACCTCGCCGCGCAGGAGGCGACCGCGCCCGTGGCCGAGCAGGGCCCGCTCGGCGGCAAGCCCGAGACCCGCGTCGGCGACTTCGAGGCCGCGTTCGCGCGGGCACCGGTCCAGCTCGACGCGCGCTACACCACCCCCGACCAAGCCCACGCGATGATGGAGCCGCATGCCACCATCGCCGCCTGGGACGGCGACCGGCTCACCTGCCACACTTCGATCCAGCAGATGAACTGGGGCGTGCGCGACCTCGCCAGGACGCTCGGCATCCCCCGGGACAGGATCCGCCTCGTCTCGCCGTATGTCGGCGGCGGGTTCGGGGGGAAGGGCACCGTCCAGTCCGACCTCGCGCTCGCGGCGGTGGCGGCGCGGGTGGCCGGCCGGCCGGTCAAGCTCGCGCTGCAGCGTGCGATGATGTTCAACACCACCATCCACCGCCCCGCCACGATCCAGCGCATCTGGATCGGCGCGACCCGGGACGGGCGGATCACCGCGATCGGCCACGACAACCTCAACGGCAACCTCGCCGGCGGCCGGACCGAGCCGTCGACGGCGGCGACGCGCGCCTTCTACGCCGGCGCCGACCGGATGACCCGCCAGCGCCTGGCGGTGCTCGACCTCGCCGAGGGCAACGCGATGCGGGCGCCCGGCGAGGCCCCGGGCCTGATGGCCCTCGAGATCGCCATGGACGAGATGGCCGAGAAGCTCGGGATGGACCCGGTCGCGTTCCGGGCGCTCAACGACACCCAGGTCGACCCCGAGCACCCGGAGATCCCGTTCTCGACCCGGCCCTTCGTCGCGTGCCTGCGCCTCGGTGCCGAGCGCTTCGGATGGGAGCGCCGCCAGGCGCAGCCGGCCGGCTTGCGCGACGGGCGCTGGCGCGTCGGGTTCGGCATGGCCGGGGCGATCCGCGCGGCGAAGATCGCCCGGTCCGCCGCCCGCGTGCGCCTCGACGCACGCGGCGTCGTCACGGTCGAGGTCGACATGACCGACATCGGCACCGGCAGCTACACCATCGTCGCGCAGACCGCCGCCGAGATGATGGGCGTCACGCCGGATCGCGTCGTCGCCCGCCTCGGCGATTCCGATTTCCCGGAGACGCCCGGCTCCGGCGGCCAGCAGGGGGCCCCTTCCGTCACCGCGGGCGTCTACGCGGCCTGCGTCAAGCTTCGCGAGGCGGTGGCCCAGCGGCTCGGGTTCAACTCGGCCGACGTCGCCTTCGCCGACGGCGAGGTCCGCTCCGGCAACCGCGCCGTGCCGCTCGGGCGGGCGGCGGAAGCCGGCGACCTCGTCGCCGAGGACACCATCGTGTTCGGCGATCTCGCCAAGCGCTTCGCGCAGCAGACCTTCGGCGCGCACTTCGCCGAGGTCGGCGTCGACGCCGACACCGGCGAGATCCGCGTCCGCCGGATGCTGGCGGTGTGCGCGGCCGGGCGCATCATCAACCCCAAGGCCGCGCGCAGCCAGATCATCGGCGGCATGACCATGGGGATCGGCGCCGCCCTGATGGAGGAGATGTCGGTCGACAAGAAGCGCGGCTTCTTCGTGAACCACGATCTCGCCGGCTACGAGGTGCCGGTGCACGCCGACGTGCCCCATCTCGAGGCGGTCTTCCTCGACGAGGTCGACCCGACCATGTCCCCGGTCAAGGCGAAGGGCGTCGGGGAGCTCGGCCATGTCGGCGTCGCCCCGGCGATCGCCAACGCGGTCTACAACGCGACCGGCGTGCGGGTGCGCGACTACCCCATCACCCTCGACAAGCTCCTCGACCGGATGCCGGACTCGGCCTGACGACGCCTCGGGATGCGGGACACGACGATCCGCGCGCCCGGTGCGCGATCGATCCGCCGGCCCGAAGCCTGGCGGCCCTTCGAGAGTCCATCCGCCAGCGGCGCTCCGGTGGCGCCCCCTCGACCGTCCATCGCGAGAACGGTGCGAAGGTCGGCCGGACGCAGGCTTTCGTGCCGGCGGCCTGGGAGCGCGGTGCGCGACCCGGGCCTGTCCCCTCTCGTCAGAGGCTCGGGTGCAGGCCGCGGACCGGGCTCACGCCCTCCAGCAGCGCGGCGGCGTGCAGGATCGTTGCCTCCGCCTGCCAGCTGCCGACCAGCTGCACGCCGATCGGCAGGCCCTCGCGGCTGGTGCCGAACCGCATCGACACCCCCGGCAGGCCGGTGACGTTCAGGGGCACGGTCGCGCCCTGCAGGTAGGTCAGGTCGACGGTCTCGCCGTCGACGACGAGGTCCCGGATGCCGTGCTTGTGCGCCGGCACGGGCAGCACGGGCGTGAGGAGCACGTCGTAATCCCGGAAATAGGCGGCGTAGCCGTCCCGCAGCCGCTCGGCCGCCTGCTCGGCCGCGACGTAGTCCGCCATCGAGGTGTCGGGCAGCGACAGCATCGTCCGCGCCATCCTGTACATCCGATCCTCGTGCCCGGCGGTCGCCTCCCGGAAGGCCGGCTTCATCTCCATGACGTGGAGCTTGTTGAACACGTCGAGGGCGAAGTCGCGTTCCAGGGCCGGGATGCGGACCTCCTGCACCGGGTGTCCCTCGCCCGCGAGCGCGTCCGCCGCCGCCCGGACGGTGGCCGCGACCTCCGTGTCGATCGGCCCGAAGCCCGGCCCGACCATCCAGCCGACGCGGAGCTTGCGGCCCGGTGCGATGCCGGCTCCGGCGTCGAACGGGCCGCCGTGCGAGGCGAAGCCGTCGAGGCCGTCGGGACCGGCCAGCTGCGCGAAGGCGAGCGCGAGGTCGCGGATCGAGCGCGCCATCGGGCCGACGTGCCAGAACCGGCGCGGCGCCCGCGGCCAGATGCCGGTCATCGGCACGCGCCCGTGCGTCGGCTTCAGCGCGACGATGCCGGTCTGCGCGGCCGGGCCGCGCACCGAGATGGCGAGGTCGGTGCCGAGGCCCAAGGGCGACAGGCCCACCGCGATCGCCGCCGACTCGCCGCCGCTCGATCCGCCGGGCGTGCGGTTGAGGTCCCACGGGTTGTTCGAGCGGCCCGAGAGCAGGTTGTCGCTCTCGATCCAGTAGGAGAACTCCGGAAGGTTGGTCTTGGCGAGCAGGATGCCGCCGGCGCTCTTCATGCGGGCGACGCTGGTGGCATCGGCGTCCGGCCGGCGGCCCGCGAAGATCGGCGAGCCGCGCTGGGTGAGGACGCCTGCCGTGTCGATCGAATCCTTCACGGTGAAGGGCACGCCGTGCAGCGGCCCGAGCTCCTTGTCGGCCATGACCGCCGCCTCGGCTTCCCGCGCGGCGGCGAGCGCGCCCTCCGCGAGGGTGACGATGGCGTTGACCTTGGGGTCGACCGCCGCGATGCGGTCGAGATGGGCCTGCACGACCTCGACCGGCGAGACCTGGCGGGTGCGGATCAGCGCGGCGAGGCCGGTCGCGTCCGAGAAGACGATGTCGGTGGTCATGATCTGAGAGCCTTCGCGATCGCCGATGCGGGCATGGTGCCTCGGCCGGGTCATGGGGAGGGCCGTGCGGTGCGCCGGCCGTGCGATGGTCAGGGGCGGGCGCCGCGGGGGACGCCCGACCCGTCAGCGGTTCGCGAGGCGTGCGACGAGCGTTTCGGCGGCAGGACCCGAGGAGGCGGGGTTCTGGCCGGTGACGAGCAGGCCGTCGGTGACGACGAAGGGGGCCCAGTCGGCACCCTTGGCGTAGAGGCCGCCGTTGCGGGCGAGCTCGTCCTCGACCAGGAACGGAACCACCCGGGTGAGGCCGACCGCCTCCTCCTCGGTGTTCGCGAAGCCGGTGACGTTGCGGCCCGCGACCAGGGGCGTCCCGTCGCCGGCCTTGGCATGGCGCAGCACGCCGGGGGCATGGCAGACCAGGGCCACGGGCTTGCCGGCCGCCAGCGTGATCTCGATCAGCCGGATCGAGGCCGGGTCCTCGGCGAGGTCCCAGAGGGGGCCGTGCCCGCCGGGATAGAACACGGCATCGAAGCCGTCGTGGCCGACGCCGACGAGCCGGCCGGTATCGGCCAGCACCGCCATCGCCGCCGCGTCCGCTTCGAAGCGGCGCGTCGTGTCGGTCTGGAAGCTCGGCTCGGCGCTCTTCGGATCGAGCGGCGGCCGGCCGCCCTTGGGCGACACCAGCACCACCTCCGCGCCCGCATCCTTGAACACGTAGTAGGGGGCGGCAAGCTCCTCCAGCCAGAAGCCGGTCTTGCGGCCGGTGTCGCCGAGCTGGTCGTGGGAGGTCAGGACCATCAGGATCTTCATGTCGTTCTCCGGATCGTTGGCTTGGGTGAGGGGAGGTTGGGTGAGGGGAGGTTGGGCGAGGGGAGGTTGGGCGAGTGAAGGTGGGGTGCGAGGACGTCCTCGAGGGGGGGACTCCCCGCGCGGGGGCCGGCATGGGGCGGGCCGGCGCTACCGCGTCTTGGCGGTGCTACCGCGCCTTGGCGGCGCGTTCCGCGGCCGGGTCGCGGGCCGGGGCCGCCTGCGCGGGGCGGAGTTCCGCATTCGTGCCGCGGACCTCCTCGAACCGGGCCATGCGGACGGCGCCGATGGTCTCCAGGGTGATCCGCTCCTGCGCCGTCGCGTCCGTGGTGGCGCCCGGGAGGGCCGTCAGGCCGGCGGCTGCGAGGAGGGCGGCGGCCAGCGTCTTGGTGTGGTGAGGCATCGGTTTTCTCCTTCCGGTTCGCGTTCCCCCCGCCGGCCCAGGGGAATGATGAGGATCTGAGTAGACCAGTCGTCTCGATTTTGCGCAGCCATGCGTGCCGTTGCCGGGGCCGAAGGGATGATCAGTGCGATGCGAGGCCGAGGATGCGCCGCGTCGTGCCCAGGGCGGCCTCGAACGGGGCGTCGGTCCGCACGATCTTCGCCATCAGGCTGGCGCCGAGCCAGACGTGATACAGGTCCTCGGCGGTCGTGTGCGGCTCGCTCGCGATCGTGAGCGAGCCCTCCGCCACGCCGGCCGCGATCGCTCGCGACAGGCGTTCGATGATCCCGGCGGTGCCTGCCTTCAGGGCGAGGCGCATGGCCTCGGAAAGGTCCGAGACCTCCGCCGCGAGCTTCACCGCCAGGCACCTGCGCCGGTCGTCGATGCCCCCTTGCGTCGCCTGCCACTTCCGCCAGTAGGTCATCAGGCGGTCGGCCTGGCTCAGGCTCGGCTCGGCCAGCATCGCGTCGAGCTCGGCGAGGTAGGTGTCGAAGTAGTCCTCCAGAAGCGCCTCGCCGAACGCCTCCTTCGAGCCGAAGTAGTGGTAGAACGATCCCTTCGGCACGCCGGCCGAAGCGAGGATCTCGTTGAGCCCGACCCCGGAGAACCCCTTGGCGCCCACGAGGCCGTAGGCGGTGTCGAGGATGCCCTGGCGGGTGTCGGTCTGTGCGGTGACGCGTGCCATGACCGGGAGATAGCTCGGATTAGACCGGTCGTCTAGTATGGCCGAAAAGATTTTTCCCGGCAGGGGACGCGGCGGGCGAGACGAAGTTCGGGGCGAGCGTTCGAGGCGGGGGCCGGAAGCGTTCCGGCATCGGCTGGAGCAGGCCCGTTCGCTCCGCCGCCAAGCGAAGGTGGCCGCGCTGACCCTTCGGCAGAAGGCGGAGCGGGCTCGCAGGCACGCCGTCTCCCCTCCGAAACCGCGACCGCGGCGTACGGACCGGTCGTTGCCTGACGTCGGAACCGCCGCGCCCGCCGACGCTCCATCCCCGTCCCGACCGCCCGCATCCGAGCAGGGTTCGGCCGGCCGGATATTGCCTTCCGCCATGCGCGATCGGACTTGGCGCGCCGAGGATTCCGATCGCACCCGGATTAGGAGGTTTTCGTCGGGTGCGGTATCAGAGTTCGCGGCTTCGAACTCTTCGGAGCGGCCATCGCCATGCCGGAGTGCTCCGCAGCTCCTCGTCTTGACGACCTTGAGACGGACATCAGGAGCGTATTCGATGATCGGTGACGGCAGGCCTCTCGCCATCCTCATCGCGGAGGCGGACCAGCTCGTCCGCATGGTCACCGCCGACATGCTGACCGATCTCGGCTACCGGGCCATCGAGGTCGGCACCGCCGCCGAGGCGCTGGCGGTGCTCCAGGGACCGGACACCGTCCGCATGCTGATCACGGGGCGCAGCATCGTCGGCGACGGCGTCGCCCTCGTCCACCACCGCTGGCCCGGCGTCGGCATCATCGTCACCTCGGGCGCGGGCGCGGATCTTCGCAGCGCGCTGCCGCCGGGGACGCGCCTGCTCAGCAAGCCGTACAAGTTCGCCGACCTCATCCAGGAGGTCGAAGCCGGCCTGGGGCAGGTGCGGGACGAGCCCGCGACCGCGCCCGTGCTGCCGAGCGGCGTGCCGCCCCACCGGGGATTGGAGATGGGCAACGGCGTGGGCGCCCTCGCCGCCCCCTCGACCGAGCCGGACAAGTCCTAGCCGCCGCCCGCGGGATGCCCGGTCCGGATCGCCCGCCGCAGCGAAATTTCCCACGGCAGCCCCGTGCGCGGCCCGAACAGGATGCCCGTGAGGGCAGCCCGGTGCTCGATCGGACGACGCCCGCCCTGCAGCCAACGGAACGCGCCGTTCGCCGCGGGAACGCCGGCATAGGCGGCCGTCTGGATGCCAGGGTGGCGCACCGTGCTCACCGGCTTCGTGCGACGCGACATCGATCATCGTCGGGTCGCCGATGCGGTCGATGGCCTGATGCTGCGCGGCGACCCCGGCTTGCGCGGCGGCGGCGGTCGTGACCTGATGACCAGCCGGGTGATGCGTGCTCGGCCCCTGGTCGCGGAGCGGACATGCAGGCGTCACCCACTCCCTCCGCGGGCGTCGCCGATCAGTCGCGCCGCGCCGCGGTCGCCGCCTTCATCGGCACGACCATCGAGTGGTACGACTTCTTCATCTACGGCGTCGCCGCTGCGCTGGTGTTCGGCCCGCTGTTCTTCGCGGGCGAGACCCCGTTCCTCGGCACGCTGTCCGCGTTCGGCGCCTTCGCGGTCGGCTTCCTGGCGCGGCCGGCCGGCGGCCTCATCTTCGGCCACCTCGGCGACCGCTTCGGGCGCAAGCGCGCACTCATCGCCACGCTCGTCATGATGGGGCTGGCCACCAGCGCGATCGGGCTGCTGCCGACCTACGCCTCGGCCGGCATCTGGGCTCCGGTTGCCCTGGTGCTGCTGCGCCTCTTCCAGGGCATCGCGGTCGGCGGCGAGTGGGGCGGCGCCGTGCTGCTCGCCGCCGAGCACGCCCCCCGCGGTCGCAGCACGTACTTCGCCTCCTTCGCCCAGCTCGGCAGCCCGGCCGGGCAGATCCTCTCGCTGCTGGCGTTCCGCCTGGCCGGGCTGATGGACAAGGAGGCGTTCCTCGCCTGGGGTTGGCGCCTGCCGTTCCTTGCCAGCGTCGTGCTCCTGGCGGTGGGGTTCGTCATCCGGCTCGGCGTCGCGGAATCGCCGGCGTTCCAGGCCGCGCAGGCGGCCGATCGGGAGGCGCTCGCCCGGGCGGCGCCGATCCCGGAGGTGCTGCGCACGCAGCGCGGCCCGCTGCTGATGGCGATCGCCGCCAACACCTTCGCCATCGCCTCGGTGTATCTCTACCAGGTGTTCCTGATCACCTACGCCGTGCAGTACCTGCATATCGAGCGCGCGGTGATCCTCGACGCCCTGCTGATCACCGCCGGGGTGCAGTTCGTCGTCCAGCCGGTGGCCGCGCGCGTGGCCGAGCGGCTCGGCGACGAGAGCCGCTTCCTCCAGCTCTCGCTCCTTTGGTGCATCGTCACGCCCTACCCGCTGTTCCTGTTGCTGGAGACGCGCTCGTTCGCCGCGATCACGCTGGGCCTGTGCCTGATCCAGCTCGGTATCGCGAGCTTCTACGCGGTGGTGGCCGGCTACGTCGCCGGCGCCTTCCCGACCCGGGTGCGCTACACCGCCATCTCGATCGGCTACCAGTTCAGCGGCGCGGTGGCGGGGGGCCTGACGCCGATCGTCGGCACGGTGCTGGCGGAAGCCTCGGGTGGGGCGTGGCTGCCGATCGCGCTGTTCGGCACGACGCTCGCGGGCATCTCGCTTCTCGGCATCACGCTGCTGCGGCCGCATGTCCGGGCGCTGCGTCGCTGGGGCGAGGATGAGGCGGCGGCCTGATCGCGGCTTGCCGGTCCCCGTTTCGCTTCGCCGCATCGCTCGTTCCGCAGGACCGCCACCGTGATCGTGGGCGATACGTCATGTCGTCCGGCGGCAGGCCGGCCGGCGTCGCGGGCGAGGGCGCCGGCGACCCGTGAGATCCATCGCGGGGGACTCGCCTCGATCCGGCCGGAAGGGGGCCGGCCATCCGAGCCTCGCTGTTGTCGCAGCCGGGCTCTTCGGGACGGCGGCAGGACGCCTGCGGTCAGCCTCCGAGCGCGGCGCCGCTGCGATAGGCTTGTGCGGCGTGGCGGGCGGGCAGGCGGTCGCCCTGGCCGAACAGCTTGTTTCTGAGCGAGCCCGGCGCGTAGGCGGTCTTGTACAGGCCGCGGTCCTGGAGCTCGGGGATCACGAGGTCGATGAAATCCGAGAAGCTTTCCGGGACGACGAGGCGGCTGAGGTTGAACCCGTCCACCTCGCCCTCCTCGACCCAGGATTGCAGCTCGTCGGCGATGGACGCGGCGTCGCCGGTCAGCACCGCGTAGCGGCCGCCGAGGCCCATTTCCGAGAGCAGGTCGCGCTTGGTCAGCCCGCGCTTGGCCGCCGCGGCGGTGGCCGACTGGATCGCGTTGCCCGGGGCGTAGGGGATCGGCTCGTCGAGGCCGTAGCGGGCGAAATCGATGCCGGTGGAGGCGGAGAAGTGGGCGAGCCCGGCTTCGGCGCTGGCGTAGCGCATGTACTCGGCGCGCTTGTCCTCCGCCTCGGCACGGGTGCGGCCGGGGATGGCGGCGATGCCGATGAACACCTTCACGTCCTGCGGGTCGCGCCCGGCGGCGGCGGCCTCGGCGCGGATCGCACGGACCGAATCGCGGGCCGACGCCTTGTCGCGCGCCGAGATGAACACGCACTCGGCGTGCCGTCCGGCGAAGGCCCGGCCGCGGCCGGAGGCGCCCGCCTGGTAGAGCACGGGCGTCCGCTGGGGCGAGGGTTCGCAAAGGTGGTAGCCGTCGACCGCCAGAAACTCGCCGCGATGGGAGACCGGCCGGATCAGCGCCGGATCGCTGAACACCCGCGCCTCGCGGTCCCGGCGCACCGCCGCGTCGTCCCAGCTTCCTTCCCAGAGCTTGTAGAGCACCTCGAGATACTCGTCGGCGTAATCGTAGCGCCTGTCGTGCGCCGGAAGCGCCTCGCCCCGGCCGCGATGGGCGCTCTCGAGATAGCCGGTGACGATGTTCCAGCCGACCCGCCCGCCGGTGAGATGGTCCAGCGTCGAGAGGCGCCGGGCGAAGGTGTAGGGCGCCTCCGCAAAGACGTTGAGCGTGATGCCGAAGCCGAGATGCTCCGTCACTGCGGCCATGGCCGGAACGATCAGCGTCGGGTCGTTCACCGGCAGCTGCACGGCTTCCCGCGCCGTCACGTCGATGCCGCCGCCGTAGATGTCGTAGACGCCGAGGATGTCGGCGATGAACAGCCCGTCGAACAGGCCGCGCTCCAGAAGCTTCGCCTGGTCCGTCCAGTAGCGCAGGGTGTTGTACGCGGCCGAGCGGTCGCGCGGGTGGGTCCACAGGCCGTGGTTGATGTGGCCGACGCAGTTCATGTTGAACGCGTTGAGCCGGATCTGCTTTCGGCCGTCGCTCATCGCGTCCGGAGCCTCCGCACGACGCTGTCGCCCGTGAATTGCACGAGGCAGACGAGAACGATCAGGATCGCGATCACCACCGACATCACGGTCGTGTCGAAGCGCTGGTAGCCGTAGCGGATCGCCACGTCGCCGAGCCCGCCCGCGCCGACCGCACCGGCCACGGCCGAGGCGCCGATCATCGACACGACGGTGATGGTGAAGCCGCCGACGATCCCCGGCAGGGCTTCGGGCAGCAGCACGTGGAGCAGGATGTGGCGACGGCGGCAGCCGATGGACTGGGCCGCCTCGACCAGCCCGGAATCGACCTCCCGCAGCGAGACCTCGGCGATCCGCGCGAAGAACGGCGTCGCGCTCACCGCCAGCGGCACGATGGCGGCCCAGACGCCGATCGTGGTTCCGACGACGAGCCGGGTGAACGGGATCAGCGCGACCAGCAGCACGATGAAGGGCACGGCGCGGAAGCCGTTCACGACGAGGCCGACCAAGCGGTTCGCCCGCGGCGCCGGGAAGATGCCGCCCGGCCCGGAGGTGACGAGGAACAGCGCGAGCGGGATGCCGGCGACCACCGCGATCCCCGCCGAGACCCCCACCATGAACATCGTGTCGAACGCCGCCTGCCAGAGGCGGTCAATCATCTGCGGCGACATAGCCGATCCCCTCGACGGTTTCCCCGATGGCCCTCAGCTGGGCCTCCGCCTGCATCCCCTCGGCGGCGATCAGCAGGCGGCCGACGGCATGCCCCTGGATGCGCTCGACGCCCGCCTGCAGAAGCCGCACCGATCCCCCCGTCGCCGCGACGAGGGCCGACAGGTCGGGCGCGGACCGCCCGGCATAGGTGATCCGCAGCACGGCCTGCGCGCCCGGCGCGGGATGCGACAGGAGCCGCTGCGCCAGGTCGTCCGGCACGTCGCGGGTGAGGGGCGCCAGCAGCGCCCGGGTCGCCGGGTGCTCGGGCGCGCCGAACACGCGCCAGACCGGGCCGGATTCGGCGATCCGCCCGGCTTCCAGCACGACGACGTCGGTGCAGATCTCGCGGATCACGCTCATCTCGTGGGTGATGAGGATGATGGTCAGGCCGAGCCGCCGGTTGATGTCCCGCAGCAGGCCGAGGATCGACAGGGTGGTCTCCGGGTCCAGCGCCGAGGTCGCCTCGTCGCAGAGCAGGATCTCGGGGTCGCTGACCAGGGCGCGGGCGATGCCGACGCGCTGCTTCTGCCCGCCCGAGAGGCGCGACGGATAGGTCTCGGCCTTGCCCTCCAGGCCGACGAGGCGCAGCGCCTCCGCGACCCGCCGGTCGACCTCCGCCCTGCCGATGCCGGCCACCTTGAGCGGCAGGGCCACGTTCTGCCGGACGGTCTTGGCCGACAGGAGGTTGAAGTGCTGGAAGATCATGCCGATGCGGCGGCGCAGGGCCACGAGACCGTCCGTGCGCAGGGCCTCGATGGGCTCGCCGTCGACCAGCACGCGGCCCGATGTGGGCTCCTCCAGCCGGTTGACGGTCCGGAGCAGGGTCGACTTGCCGGCACCCGAGCGGCCGATGATGCCGAAGATCGCGCCGGACGAGACGTCGAGGCTGACGTCGTCGAGGGCGCGGACCTCGCCGCCCGCGGAGCGATAGGTCTTCGCGACGTTCTCGAACCGCACCGTGCCGACGCCGCGCTGGGCCGCGTCTTCCCGGGCCACCGGGACCGCGTTTGCGCCCGTCGCCTTCGGCGCGGCCGGATCGATCGATCCGAGACTGTCCAGAGCCAAGCTCGCCATCGTCAGTTCTGCCACGCGAGCAGGTACAGCTTGTCGCTGCCGGCGAAGGATTTGTCGATCTGCTGCTTCACGGCCTCGGAGTTCTGGAAGATCTGGACGAATTTCCGGATCGTCGGATCGTCCTTGCGAGCGGCCTTCGTGACGAAGCTCACCGCGAAGAGCTTGTCCTCGATTCCGGAATAGATCAGCCCGCTCGTCGGATCGAAGGCACCGGCGGCGACGATGAAATGCGGATACCCCTGCGCGAGATCGACATCGCCGGTGATCCGCACCAGTTGCGGCCCCTCGACCTCGGTGAATTTCAGCGTCTTCGGGTTCTCGACGATGTCGTCGACGGTGCCGAGGAAGCCGACATCGTCCTTGAGCTTGATGAGGCCGGCCTTCTGCAGCAGCAGCAGGCCTCGGCCCTGGTTCACCGGATCGTTGGCGATGGCGACCTTGCCCCCCACCGGGACCTGGTCGAGGCTCTTATGCTTGAGCGAGAACAGGCCGATGTTCTGCAGGATGCCGAGCCCGACGATGTCGAACCGGTAGCCCTTCTGCTTCGCGGCGTTCTCCATGAAGGGACGATGCTGGAAGAAGTTCAGATCGATGTCGCCCCCGTCGAGGGCGACGTTGGGCGTCGTCCAGTCGCTGAACTCGATCACCTTCACGTCGATGCCCTGCGCCTTGGCCTCCTTGGCGGCCGCGGTGACGGCGTCGCTGTAGGCGCCCGGCACGGTGCCGATCTTCAAGGTCTCGGCCTGGGCCGCCATCGCGCCCATGGACAAGAGAACGACGGCGAAAGTCTTCAGGAAGCGCATCGGTCGGGGACTCCGGTCGCTCGGCTCGGCGAAGCCGGGGCAGCGGGCGGGGGTAAGGGGGCAGAGGGTCGATCGGTGGGCCGGAGCGGCCTCGCCTGAGCCGTGCCGGTCAGGACGGGCGGACGGGGACGACCGAGCCGCGGTAGCGTTTGCGGATGAAATCCGCGACCTCGGCCGAGGTCAGCAGGGTTCCGAGGCGCAACACGCGGGGATCCTTCGCCAGGCCCTCCGTCGTGACGAGGACGTTCGCGTAGGGGTTGCCCTCGGCTCGTTCGAGCGCCAGCGCATCCCGCGCAGGCTCCAGCCCCGCTTCCAGCGCGTAGTTGCCGTTGATGACCGCGAGCGCCACGTCGTCGAGGGAGCGCGGCAGTTGCGGGGGCGCGATCTCGACGAACCGGAAGCTCTTCGGGTTCTCGACGATGTCGTCCACCGTCGCGTTCACGTCCGCCTCCTTCGCCCGCAGCCGGATCAGGCCGTTGGCCTGAAGCAGCGACAGCCCGCGGTGGGTGTTCGAGACGTTGTTCGACAGGGAGACGACCCCGCCGGCCGGCAGGTCCGCGAGCGCCTTGGCCCGGCGGCTGTACAATCCCAGCGGCTCGACATGCACCGCCGCCACGACGGCGAAGCGCATCCCCATGGCGGCCTCCTCCGAGCGGAGGAAGGGGACGTGCTGGAAGAAGTTGGCGTCGGCGTCGCCGTCACGCAGCAGGGCGTTCGGGCGCAGATCGCCCGAGATCTCGATCACCTTCAACGGCAGGTCGGGGGCGAGCGTGTCGCCGACGAATTCGAGGATCTCCGCATGCGGCAGCGAGGAGGCCACGACCCGCAGGGGCGCCGACGCGGCGCGGGCCGGCCCGACGCAAAGGGCCAGGGCGCCGGACAGGAAGACGCGACGGGTCGATGCAGGCACGGCGCACGCTTTTCGATGGAATTTCGATGATGAAGACTGGTCTTGGTATCTCGAAACGAAGGTCTCGCATCAAGAGCAGCGATTGCCGAATTTCGGCCCGTTCGAAGGGGATCGTCGCCGTGTTTCGCGGCGGGAGGATAGCGATGTTCTCCCGGCCCCTTGCCGCGACGGGGCTCACGCCGAAGCGGCGGCCCCCGTCGCGGCGAAGCGGCTGGCAGGGCGCGCGAGGCCGAGATGATCCCGCAGGGTGGTCCCGGCGTAGTCGCGCCGGAACAGGCCGCGCCGCTGGAGGATCGGCACGACCGCGTCCACGAAGGTCTCCAGGCCGTCCGGAAGCACGTCCGGCATCAGGTTGAAGCCGTCCGCCGCGCCGGCCCGGAACCAGGCCTCGATGTCGTCGGCGATCGCTTCCGGCGTGCCCGCGACGATGCGGTGGCCGACGCCGCCGCCCAGGGCCCGCAGGAGCTGGCGTACCGTCAGCGCGTCTCGGCGCGCGAGCGCGACGGTGCCGAGGAACATCGTGTGGTTGGCATCCGGCGGCAGCGGCAGCGGATCGGGCAGCGGCTTGTCGAGGTCGAGGCGGGCAGGATCGATCCGCAGCGTGCCCGCGAGGCGCGCGAGGCTGTACTCCACCGGCACGAGGTCCCAGAGCACGTCCTGGCGCCGCCGCGCCTCGGCTTCGGTGGAGCCGATCACGGTGGCGAGGCCCGGCAGGACGACCAGCGCGTCGGCCCCCCGTCCGTAGCGCGCCGCCCGCGCGCGCAGGTCGCGGGCGTAGGCGGCGCCGTCCTCGATCGTCTGGGCCAGGGAGAACACCGCGTCGGCGGTGGCGGCGGCGAGCTCGCGCCCATCCTCCGAACCGCCGGCCTGGAAGGTCACCGGGCGTCCCTGCGGGCTGCGCGGCACCGTGAGCGGCCCGGCGACCGAATAGTGCGTGCCGCAATGATTCACGGCGTGGACCTTGGCGGCGTCGACGAAGCGGCCGCTCGCCTTGTCGCCGACGAACGC
>NZ_JAKSYQ010000256.1:0-9421 GCF_022829665.1 Methylobacterium sp. E-041
ACAGCAGCGTCAGCGCGTCTCACAGCACCGTTATATGCCATGTCGTCGTGCAGACATACCTACCCTTATCCTAATTTTTTTTCTTTTGCTGACCAGGCCACCACCCAGATATAACCAAATCTTCACCCTCTTCCCCAACACGACGCTCTCCCGATCGGAACTTCGAACTCGGCGGGCAGAAAGGGGGCGTCGAGGGGCGCACGAATGTGTTGCTCCAGGATTGGCCGGGTCATGTTCTGCGCTTCCGGCACCTGGTCGGTTGCAAGGCCAGAAAGGCGGGAGACCTCGGATAGCAGCTCAGGGGAGGAGGTATTGCTTACGGTTCCCGGAACCGGATGCCGGAGCCCCCGCCTTTTTCGGGGATGAATTCAAGGCCCTAACTCTCGAACGCGCGTTGAATGGTTGCGATCGTAGGGCCGTGAGCTGTTAGAGCGCCGGGCGCAGCTCCAAAACTTTTGATCGTAGGAAGCGATACCCCCGACGCCTCGGCGAGATCCTTTTGCTCCCAACGTAGCAAAGCTCTTCCAGCACGCACCATTTCGCTACTGAGCATCGACCGTCCCAGAAAATGATACCCAGGGGATAAGAGTGATACCTGAGGAATTGAAAGTACCTCGGGACTCATAAAATGCCCCAGGCATCGAATTAGAGCAACGCTCCTTCCGATGCGCTACGCCAACCTCATCCCCGCCTCGCACATCAGCCGCAGCGCCGACCCGCGCCTGACCGCCGACGCCCGCCGCATCGTCACCTGCGCCAAGTCCGCGGTCGTCGCCTCGACCGAGAGCGCCAAGCGCTTCGCCCGCACCGTCGCCCCGCTGGTCCACCGCGACGGCTCCTTCGACCGCTCCGCCATCATGCGCGCCGCGATCCTCTCCGCTCAGGCCCGCTTGGAAGTGACTGGCGACGCCTGGGGCGTGTGCATGTCCTACGCGCTCAAGGGCGCCTGGGCCGCCGCCAAGTCCTCCCGCGCCGACCGCGCGCACTGAGGCCGGACCGATGGCCTCCGATCTGATCCGCTCTCCCGCCGTCCGCCTGCTGCACGCCCGGCAGGATCACGCGATCTGCCTGCGCCTCGCGGCCTCCTACCGGTACCGGATCGCGGCCGGCGAGACTAATCAACGCGAGGCCCATGCCTGGGCGCTCGGCAACGCCCGCCGCTGGCGCCTCGTCGCCGCCGAACTGAGCGAGACGCGCTGATGGCCGACCTCGCCCGCCGTGGCGTCCTCGGCGCCTTCTTCGTCCTCGTGTCCTCGCGGGTGCCGGCCATGGCCTTCGACCGGGTGCTGCCGGCGATCCGCTGGGCCGAGAAAGCCGATGCTGCCTATTCCGCCTCGGGCCGTGTCGCGGCCGATCTCGCCGCCGCAGGGTTGCCGATGCCCGCCGGCTGGCGCGCATACCGGGCTTCCCTAGCCCATGTCCGCCGGCTTGCCCGCCTCGACCTCTACGCCCTAACGCCGACTACGCCCGAGACCGCCGCGGCGCTGGCCGCCTACCACACCGCCCGCGGCGAACGTGCCGGTAGCACTGGCGCTCGACGTGCCGCCCGCCGCCGGCTCCGCAAGGTGTTCGCCCGGCCGGGTGCCGTGCTGCCGCCCCGTCCGACCTGATCGGCGCCCCTTCCCCCTCCGCCTTCCCTGATTTCCTCCCCGAGCCCTTTGGAGCCCGACCGATGACGCACGCCCGTATCCTCGCCCTCGACACCGCCGCTGCCGATCCGATCCACGCCGCCATGCAGCGCCACCGCGCCGCCTACGACGCTAATCAGGTCGCTCCCGAGGGCAAGACGTCCGTGATCGCGAGCGACGACTACGACGCCGCGACGGACGCCCTGATGACGACGCCTTGCGCCTCCTGGTTCGGCGCGCTTGCCCTGCTCGGGCACCTACGCTGGTGGCTAAGCGAGGAAGCCGAGTTCTCGGCAGCTCACCAACCCGGCTACGGCATCGCACAAGCCCGCGTCGCCGACCTGACCCTGTTTTCGGTACCAACCTGCCGCAGGTCGCGATCTCGCCCGCCTTCCCCTCGGGCCGCCTGTCGCCCGCCCCGTCCCGCCTGTTGCCGGGCGTCGATCGCTACAGCCAGCACGCCGGGCTTGCCCCGCCAAACGAAGCCCTTCCAGGCGAGGACGAGACCTGGCCGGCCGTGACCGCGATCCGTCCTGATACCGCGTTCGTCCGATCCCGTCGCTTCATCAGCGCGGCCGGCGAATTCCTGACCGCCGTGGCGATCATCGGGGGCGGATGCATCCTCACGGGGCTGGCGTCCCTGCTCTGAACTCCTGAACCACCGAGCCACAGAAATTCTGAAATCCTGAAACGCCGAATTACGGAGCTACTGAGATGCGTAATCCTATGAAGCGCCGGCCGAGCACCGGTCCCAAGCCGACCCTGCGCGAGCGGTTCGCCGCGATGAGGGCCAAGGTCGCGGGCTTAAATGCGGGCAAGGACCGCCAGTCCGAGCCGGCTGGCTCGCTGGCCGCCTCCGTGCCCCTATCTGCCGCTGCCGCCGTGCCGATTGCGATCGACAGACATATGCGAGCCTACGCGGAACGGCTCTATGCCGAAGCCTACGGGACGGCGGATGCTGGCACACGCGCGGAGCAAGAGCGCGACGCGTTCCGGGCGCTTCTTCACACCCCGCTGGCCTCGGATGCCGAACGCCTCGCTTACGCCACGGCCATCATCGCGCGCGCTGCAGGGGTCTACGGTCTCGAATGCCGTGGCAGCACTTGCGCCGCTTGGATGCCGACCGCTTACCGCAACCTCGCCTTTGGAGAGTACGCGCCGGAGCACGACATGGCGGGGCATCAGCCTACCGCAGCGGATACCCCCTCGGCCTCAGCTTCATCGCTCGCGAGCGAGGCAGAGATTTCTTCCACCAATGTGGAGGCCGAGTTGACGGCCCTCGTTGCGAAATATCAGGGGTTCGCTCGCGTCAGCGATGAAGCCATGGCCCGTGAGGATGATGCCGGCTTGCCGCTCTCCGATGACCTGGACAACGCGATTGATCGGGTTCGCCATTTCACAAACCTGGGCCGGGAGGACACCGTTCGGCACGCCATGGCCCTTCCGGCGACCACGCTTCTCGGCTTCGGGCTCAAGGCCCAAATCTTAGAGCACGATGCAGGCGCGGCCTGGGATGGGAGCGAAGCCGATGCAGACAACGTGCGTTGCCGGGCGCTTCTGCACGGGCTGATCGCAGCGGCCGGGCTCTCGCCGATCCCGCAGCTTGATGTGACCTCCGATGAAGTCCGCGGCTGGCTCGCGGCTCCCGAAACCGCCCCCGGCGCATCCCGCATGAAAGCCTGAGCTATGAGCAACGTCATCACCTTCCGCCCACGCGCCGTGGCACCGAACGTCCCTCCGGCCCCGTCGCCGGCCGCGACCCGGCGCATGATCGAGGAAGCGGCACAGACCGCCCTCGACACAGCGGACAGCCTGCTCGCGATCCTCGACCGCATGAACGGGGATGCGGAGGCTGACGACGCTGGCGAGGCGGAGTCGGCTCCCATGGTGGCCGAGCGGTCCGGCGGGCAGGTTGCGTCCCTGCGAGGGGATACCGTTGAGGGGCGGTCCTCTGCGCTGGATAATCGTCCTTCAGGACATACCAGCCGCGCCGACTGTGCTCTCGTTCGCCCCGCGCCCGTGGCGCGGCGCCGGCAACGTCGTGGTGGCGGCTGGCGTGGCGCTGCTTGAGGTGGTGGTGGCCCAGCCCGCGCACGACCCTTCGCAGCACATAAAACACCGCTTCTTTGGTTGTTTATGCAACCATTTAAGACCGGCGATTATGGGTCGCAGGTGGATTTCAGCTTAACTCATCAAACTAATACGGACAGGCAGAGCGGCGCATTAACTATTGGCTCTTAGAAGCCCGGGTGGTGAGATGAGGGATCGGTCTGTATAGGCCGCAACGGCATGAGCCAAGACTGGCTAGGCACAGCACGCTCCTTCGGACCCGACCGCCGCGGTGCCGTCGCTGTCATCTTCTGCCTCTGCGCGACGGTGCTGCTCGGCCTTGTTGGTGGCGGTGTCGATTACGCGCGCCTCGCCGCCCGACGGGCCCAGTTGCAGGCGGCCGTCGATGCTGGCGTCCTGGCCGGCGGCAACGCCCTCAAGCTCGCGATGTCGACCACGGCCGCAGTGATCGGCGTCACCGAGCAGACGGTCCGATCCGAGGCGAAGTCGCCATCTGACCGGCCACTGACAGTGCAGGTGACGGTCGCGTCCGACAAAACCAATGTCGCCGCCTCCGCCGCCGAGACC
The DNA here is from genome assembly GCF_022829665.1 of Methylobacterium sp. E-041. Lineage (NCBI taxonomy): Bacteria > Pseudomonadati > Pseudomonadota > Alphaproteobacteria > Hyphomicrobiales > Methylobacteriaceae > Methylobacterium > Methylobacterium sp. E-041. The sequence goes on from NZ_JAKSYQ010000256.1 coordinate 4,266, forward strand.
TTCAAGCTGACTTTCGGTAGCTTCGTTGGGATGCCCGCCGCCAGTCTCACGGTGAAGGCGCAGGCAAGCGTCGTTGGGCGAATGCGCCTGTGCATGCTGACGCTCGATCCTTTTGCTGCCGGCTCGTTCAATCTGCAGAAGAACGCGCAGGTCACCGCCTATGGCTGCTCGCTGTACTCGAACTCGGTCAACGCCACCGGCATGGTCGGCGGCGACAACGCGATGGCGCGCGCCGACACGATCTGCTCAGCTGGCGGCTACCTTGGGCTTCGCGCGAACTTCGCGCCCGTGCCGCAGGCCGGGTGTCCGGCAATTGATGATCCGCTGAAGAACCGTGCGTCGCCAACGATCGGTGCATGCCTCTCAATACCATTATCGGCCAACAAGAAGGGTGATATCAGCAAGAACGAGATTGATCAGAATGCAACGCTCGATCCGGGCACCTATTGCGGTGGCTTGAAGATCTCCAAAAACGCCGTTGTCACGCTCAAGTCGGGCACGTACGTCATCAAGGACGGGCCGCTGATGGTCTACGATAAGGGAACATTGTCTGGTACGGACGTATCGCTGTACTTCTCCGGCAACACGGCGGGGCTGCTCTTCGACAAAGGCAGCACAATCAGTCTTAGCGCCCCCACACTTGGGGTGATGGCAGGCCTTCTGATTTCGGAGGAACGAACCGTCAGTACCCCGCTGGATCCCGTAGTCGGCTTGGCGAACGGCCTCATCGGCGCCCTGCTGCCGGCTCTGGGGCCACCGCCCCCGACGCCAACTCCACTAGGGCAGACCAAGCCGATGCGAACCTATCGCATCATCAGCGACAACGCCCGTACCATGCTCGGTACAATCTACTTGCCAGCCGGACGCCTCGTGATCGATGCGACGAAGCCGGTGGCGGATCAGTCGGCCTACACCGTGATCGTAGCCCAACAAATCAACCTCTACGAAGGGCCGAACCTCGTCCTTAACGCCAACTATAGCGCAACGAGCGTGCCGGTGCCGAAGGGTGTCGGCCCGGTCTCGGGCCGGCTACTGCTGACACAATGATGTGTGTCGACAGCCTCCCTTTCGAGGAAATGGGGCGGTAGCCGTATGCCCGTCATGGGCCGGGACCCGCAGGTCCGCCCTACGACCAACAAGAAGGGAGTGGGAGGGATTTCGGTCCGTCCACTTCCAGGCGCGGGGTCCCTGATGCAGACGCCGCATAGGTGCACGAAGTGGTTTGCCGACTGCTTGGACAGTGACGTCGGAACCTCAGGGCGGAAGTGGTGCGCCGGTTATCTGGGAGATTGGCTCGGTTTTCGCTGGGCCAGAACATCGAGCATATACTCCGGCCTCTTATGGACAAAGCTATAACTTAAACATCGCCATTATCGGGATATTAACTAATTTATCTAATTCTTAGCACCAGAAATACTATCGAAACTTTCTCGATGTAATCATGCCGGGGGATCAAAACGAAAATAAAGTGTGGGTCTATCTTATGGGAGCTTCGATAAAGCGGCGCGTTCTCGCATCCGCAGCAGGGTTGGCCTGCTGTCTCGTGTGCCTCCAGGCCTACGCCAACGCATCGACCGTCGCCGGCATCGTCATTCAGAAAGCCAAGCAATTCGGCTTCCAGGCGGTCACCCTGCAGGCCGGCGGATCCATCGTGCTGTCCAACGAAGAGGCGACGTCCGTCCACCACGCCTATATCGAGGCGGACGGGGTCCACCGCGATTTCGGCGACCAGGAGCCCGGCAGCCGCACCACGATGGTGTTCCCGCAAAGGGGCGACTTCCTCGTCCTCTGCGGCGTGCACCCAAAGATGAAGCTCGCCGTCCATGTCGACTGAAGGCCTATCGCGCCGGGGACCGAGGGGTGACTTCCGCTGCGCTTGATGTCCATGGGATCCATCCTTTGTCGTTTGCAGAACTGCGCCTCAGAGCGACCAACCAGCGTCGACCTAGATCGACGCGCCGGTGACGAACGCGCCGAGGTCCGAACACATCCACAGGACGGCTTCGGCAATCTCCTCGGGCTCCAAGGGCATCCGCTGCCGGATCGGCACGGTCCCGACGCAGAGGGCGCCACGACCGCCGACATCATGGCCGCGATCCTGATGCGGACGCCAGGCACCCTGACAGGGAAGTGCAACCGGGCGCTGCTGGCGCTCGGGTTCGCCGGGGCCTTCCGCCGGTCCAAGCTGGTCGCGCTCGACGTGGCGGACCTCCGCGAGGACACGGGAGATCTGCGCGTCATGGTGCGCCGGTCGAAGGTGGATCAGGAAGGGCAGGGGTTCGAGAAAGCGATACCGCATGGGCGCTTCATCCGGCCTGTTGCCCTCGTGCGGGAATGGCTTGATGCGGCCGGGATCTCGGGGGGGCCGGTGTTTAGGCCGGTCTCGCGGTCGGGGAAAGTGCGGAAGGCTAAGTTAAACTTAGGCCGTGAGGGTTCGGCGGAGGACGTAGGAGCCGAACTCCTCGAGCCTCGCCTGACAACCCAGGCCGTCGCTGACATCATCAAGCAGTACTGCACCGCCGCCGGGCTTGATGCCTCGACGTTCGGGGCACACTCGCTGCGGGCCGGCTACATCACCTCGGCGGCGGAGCGGGGTGCAGACCTCGCTCGGATCATGGATCAATCGGGGCTCCGCGATCCGCGGACCGTCGGTGGCTACATCGGGCGCGCGAACGCGTTCAAGGGACAGTCGGCGAGCGGATTTCTATGACTTTACGAGGACCGGTGAGCTTGTAATTTCAGCTCACTCTCCTTTGCGCATCGCTGCCCGTAGGACGGACATCACGTCGTCGATGGCAACGTCCGGTGAGCCGTCCCGGACAGCGATCTGCACGCCCATCGTCACATGCTGAGCAATGATGGCTAAGGCCACCTCACGCAGCGCCGCGCTGATCGCATTGACCTGTTGGACCTCGTCCAAGCAGTAGCGATCCTGCTCGATCATCGTCCGCAGGCCACGAACCTGACCCTCGATACGGCTCAGACGTGTCAGGAGTGGTCGCTTCTCCTCCTCACTGCGAGTCAGATGGACCCTGCCGTCGACGATGCTGCCTTCACTCACGCTCGTATCCGCTACCACCACCCCAGAAATCTAACATAGATTGGCACAAGGGACGATGGCGTCCGAGAGAGGCCGAACCGATCTCGGACTTTCAACCTCGGACCCTGGCTTACGCCAGGGCCCGCGCGCGTCAGCTCAACCGATCTGCTGGCTCTGGGCGCCGCTGTCGGGGCGTGCCGGACCGAGCACCGGCTCCTGGCCCATCGGCGCGTTCTGGACGACGTTGTAGACGCCCTTGCCGTCGAGCGAGGGGCCGCTGGTCCAGCGGCCCTCGGGCGCAGGCGAGCCTTCGACGCCGGTGGCGAAGAAGCTGTAATTGTACTTCTGGTGCTCCGCGCTCTGCGGGAAGCTGTTCGGGATCGGCAGATTGCCCTCGTGACCGCCGAGTTCCTCGATCACCGCGAGCCATTGCTGCTGGTGCATCGTGTCGCGCGCGATCAGGAAGCTCCACATGTCCTTCATGCCGGGATCGTTGGTCGCGTTCGACAACCGGACTGCGAGCACCCGTCCCGTCGTCTCGGCGGCGACGTTGCAGTACATGTCGGCGGCGAGGTTCCCGCTCGCGTAGATGTGGCTCATGTCGAAGGGCACGCCCTCGCAGTTGGCCGGGAAGGCGGCCATGCCGGTGGAGAGCAGGTGCCGGTGCAGCATGCCCTCGACCACGTGGCGCGGGTTCTCGCCGCCCATCACCGCGCCGACGACGGCATCGGCGCCCCCCGCTTCCTGGAGCTTGGTCGGGGCGTTCTCGAGGTTCATCGCGACGGCAGTCGCCAGCATCTCGATGTGGCCCATCTCCTCGGTCGCGGTGTTGAGGAGCATGTCGCGATACTTCGTCGTCGGCCCACGGGAACCCCAGGCCTGGAAGAAGTACTGCATGCAGACGCGGATCTCGCCCTCGATGCCGCCGATCGCCTGCTGCAGCATGCGCGCGTAGACGGGGTCCGGGCTCTCGACCTTCACGGGATACTGCATGCGCTTGTCGACGTAGAACATGGGCTCAACCTGATTGATCGGCCCCCACCAGTCTGATGGGCATCTGTGATACCCCCGGGGAGTATCATGGCCGGTTCCTTCAGAACCCTCGACCAGCCGGTCGGTTCATTCTTAATCGCCGGCCCTGGTACGACGGCGGCCTTGCACGGACAGCTTGATAGCTGCTGCTGTCTAGCTTCGAAGCCGCTGGCTTCGAGAAGCGGCTTGGTCGGATGGTGTCCGGCGTGGATCTCGCCCGGATCGTGGATCAGTCAGGCCACCGCGCCCCTCGCACGGCCGTCGGCTACATACGCCGGGCGAGCACCTTCAAGGGGCACTCGGGGAGCGGGTTTATCTGATCGCATCGGCAACTTCAGTCGAGCTACGACTTGTCGGCCTCTGCGGTCACGAAGGCGATACATCGAGCGCGAGCTTCAATGGCGATGATGCGATCAAAAGCTTCGACCAACGCGCGGGTTTCGGAATGCCGCGAATGCGGATCGGCCGGCCCATACAAATCGCCGATGGTCAGGCCGAGTTCGTGCGCGATGCGCTCAAGCCTCGCCTTGAGATCGGATTGATCGACGGGAGCCTTCGTCATGGATCACGATCCTACGGCAAAGGCGTAAAAGAGAGAATTCAGTTTGTTACGACGCCAGCCGCTTCGGTCCGAGGCGCCGGGCGTCACCCGGTTTTCTCGACCATCCCGTTTTGCAGGCTGGCTGCGGCCTTCACGGTCGACAACACACTGCTGCAGGTCGTCTTGTCGGAGATGCCGGCGAATGTCCTGATCAGGGTCAGCACATCGGGATCCTGCAACAGGTGCTGGATCGACTCCCTGCCATCGCCGGTCTCTGCCGGATCGTCGAAGAAGGTCGAGACCGGGACGTCGAGGAAATCAGCGATCGCCTGAAGTCGGGCGGCTCCGACGCGGTTGCGTCCCTTCTCGTACTTCTGGACCTGCTGGAACGTGACCCCGAGCGCCTGCCCGAGCGCGGTCTGGCTCAGACCTTGAGCGGTCCGATACGCCGCGATGCGGCTTCCGATCGATCGGTCGCCGCTGGTCGCGAGCTTCGGCGCATGGATGGGGGTCATTCGGGCATTCGCTTTCAGGTTGGAGACG
>NZ_JAKSYQ010000223.1:0-514 GCF_022829665.1 Methylobacterium sp. E-041
AGGTGGTCTGGTTCGGCGACATCGACGGCAACGTCACCTACTGCAACGCCTACTGGTACGCCTATACCGGACTGCCCGCGAACGAGACCGGGGAGACGAGCTGGATGGGCGTGATCCACCCCGACCACCGCGACGCGACCCTTCGCCCCTGGCTCGCCGCCTCCCGCGACGGCCGGTACTACGAGCCGGGCCCCCTCCCCCGGGCGGGAGAGGGTCGGGGGGAGGGAGGAGAACGGCCCGGAGGCACTCGCCCGAAGGGGGCGCGCCCACCCCAAAGGCGTGGCGCAGTACGACGCCCGCACAAACAACACCGCAACCCTGAAGAAGACAACCCCCTCCAGGGCAAATTCAAGGGGGGAGGGCCTGGCGGCAACAAGGAGGCGAGCTCCCCGGCCTCGATCCCCGGCAACAGCAAGGTCGCGCGCCGCGGCCAGGCCAAGCAGCAGACCTTGAAATCGGGCCGCGGCGAGGCCCGGGGCTCGGCCGGCGACGCCGCGGGGCGCGGCCGCACCGG
>NZ_JAKSYQ010000265.1:0-10682 GCF_022829665.1 Methylobacterium sp. E-041
GTCCCCGTGGGGACGAGGGTTAGGCGAGGACGGAGCCGTTCCTGTGCCCGGCATCCTCAGATGCCGAGGCCGCGTAAGGGAGATTGGTCCCGCCGCCCTTCAGCACCCCATCCTGAGGCGACCTCGGGTCGACCTCGAAGCGAAGCATGAGATCCACGGGGGATCCCATAATCCGTTGACACGCGCATCGTTGATTAGAGAAGAATGGTTACGTCGAAAGCTTCAACGCACGGCTTCGCGACGAACTTCTGAACGGCGAGATCTCCTACACACTCAGGGAAGCGCAGGTCGTCATCGAAAGCTGGCGCCGTCACTACAACGGCGTGCGCCCGCAGGCCTCGCTGAAATACCGGCCGCCGGCACCGGAGGTGTTCGTGCCAGCCTTCTCCGCTTAGCCGGCTGCGCTCGCCCGACCAGCTCCGCCGGCCAAGCTACTCGTGGCGGAGCGGCCCACCGTGCACTAACTTCACTCTTGGATCACCTCGTGGGGGCCGATCATGTCCAATCTACATATTTTCAAGCTATTCGACGATTCGTAATTTCTTGTCAGAGACCTTCACCAATGTCGGACAGGATACGATGACTCGAATATCGTCATAGTCCATGTCGCTACCAGCGTTCGGCGGCCGATCTTCCCAGCCGTAATACATGTACTTGTTATCGCTACAACTCGCGGTCGCCGTGGCGGGATTGTGGGTCGTATGACTATTCGGCAAGATGCCCCCGTCCGACTTACTTTTGCATTGGCTCAGGGTGTCGCAGACAATCGTCTCCAAAATTGGATTTGAGACCATGTTGATCGGAGACAGAGTGGTTCCGCTGTACACGCGATAACCCTTCATGCTCACCGACTGTACGCGTGTTCCCGTATCGATGGTCGTATCGGTATAATACTCGTAAGTTTCTTGATTCGTATCATTCCATGCGGATTTGTTGCTGCGAGCGTTTCGAACGTTATGCAGCATATAGCTTGGCGCTTCATTGGCGCCACAGGTGGGCAAGGTGGCTTTAGAGTAATCTGTCGAAGGCGCGCCATTGTCGGCAATGGCGACTATGCCTCGGCGACCCTTGTCGGCCTGGGCTTGTCGTTTTGGATCGGACGAGTAGCAGTACATGTAGATACGGTTGTAGTCAGCAGCCTCAGGTGACAGCTGGCTAAACGTTGGCGGGCTGGTCTGGTAGACAGGCGCGACTCGATTGACGGTCGTGGCAGTCCCGACTGTAATCTGCCTTGGCATTCCGGGTAGAAGGTGCAAGAGGCTCGTCTTCAGCGTCGTCGAGATTGTCACCCGGTAGTTCGCGCCGTCAACCCACGTACCATTAACTTGGAAGCCATTGGTCGTCTTGACCGAACCCAGTTGCGAGGTGAGCTGAGCACTGGCCAGGCGCAGGCCTTCGGTGGCAGCGGCGACGGTGTCAGCGTTCGCAACCAGCAGGGCGGTCGCATCGGCCACGCTGGCTTCAACAGCGCGGATACGCACAGCATTGCCGTAGTCAATCGCGAGGCCGCTCGCACCGACGAGGAGGGGCAGGGTGAGCCCAAAAATTACTATGATATTGCCGCTTTCGGAGCTGACAAAGGAAGCCGATCGGCAATGCCTACCCAGCTGCATGGGCACCTCCCAACGTAGCCGCCGCTTGAAACCAGACAAACCGTGCAGCATACGAGATATACATATACAACCAGCCTTAAAAATAAGTTATGTTCATTCAATGCAGAAATTTACATTCAAATGGCCTGTTGTGGGTTGATAATTAATATTACTTTAAAATATTAATTTCTGCTTAACAGAGTTAAAGCCCCCCCGTCACAACACGCTTCTTATCCGGCAATCGCTTGACGCATTCATCAGTCTTTGCGCGTCTTTAAGACTATTTTGATTTTCTTCCGTCATTCAAAGTGCCATGCGATCGCTCTTTAATCCACCACAGGTGAAGGTTGTCCCTCTAGAAGAGGCCATTGATGAGCCGCGCTTCGAAGTACCTAGTACGCTAAGTCGCCGAGATGGCTTCTTGGTTGATTGCCGCGGCGGTGTCGCAATCATTTTCGGTCTAAGTGCAACTCTACTGCTTGGCCTCGTCGGCGGCGGCGTCGACTATGCCCGCCTCTCGTACCGCCGCACCCAACTTCAGAGTGCTGTCGATGCGGGAACCCTTGCCGGCGGTAACACCCTCAAGCTCGCATCATCGACCGTTGAATCAGTCCAAGGCGTGACCGAACAGACGGTTCGAGACAGCGCCCATTTGTTACCGGATCGACCATTCACGCTCACCGTCACTGTAGCTAAAGATAAGACAAGTGTGTTCGCTCGCGCTGAGGAAACGGTGAGGCTGGCTTTCGGCGCCTTTCTAGGCATTCGTACGACGGTGGTGGCGGTACAAGCGCGAGCCAACGTCGTTGGCAAAATGCGCCTGTGCATGCTCACCCTTGACCAGAGCGCACCCGGCGCCTTCAACCTGCAGACGAGGGCCGAGGTCACCGCAGATGGGTGCTCGCTTTATTCAAATTCATCCAACGTCAAAGGCATGTTCGGCGGCGACAGCGCCATGGCCAAAGCTCAGACCATCTGCTCGGCGGGGGGCTACAGTGGAGCGCGAGCGAACTTCGCACCCCCACCGCAAACGGGCTGTCCGACGCTGGGTGATCCGCTCAAAGACCGCTCTCTACCCGTACCGGGCAGTTGCATGCCGATCCCGGCTTCGGCCAACAGCAAGGGTGATACCAGTAAGAACCTTGTCGACCAGAGCGTCACCCTTGATCCCGGCACTTACTGCGGCGGCTTGCACATCACGAAGAAGGCGAACGTCACTCTTCGATCCGGCATCTACGTTATGAAGGATGGGCCGCTCGTGGTAGATCAAAAGGGCTCACTGACAGGTACGGATGTCGGCCTGTTTTTTGCCGGAGATCAAGCTGGTTTGCTGTTCGACAAAAAGTCTACAATCAGCTTAGCAGCTCCGACTACGGGTATCATGGCTGGCCTATTGATGGCCGAAGATCGAACTGTCAGCAGTCCTGTCGACCCGACGACCGCAATCATCAGCTTCGTAGGCGCTTTGCTCTCTCCTCTTTCCCCGGCCCCGTCGCCGACACCTCAGCCCCTGGGTTTGACGCGCCCTCTGCGTACCTACCGCATTATCAGTGACGACGCGCGGACCATGCTGGGGACGATCTACCTACCTGTTGGCCGGTTGGTGATCGACGCGGACAAGCCTGTGGCTGATCAGTCCGCCTACACCGTAATCGTCGCCGCACAAGTCAACCTCTATGAAGGGCCGAACCTGTACCTCAACGCGAACTACGACGCTACCAGTGTGCCGGTACCTAAAGGCGTTGGTCCGATCTCGGGGAAGCTCCTGCTCACCCAGTGATAGTTCCGGAAACGAAATATAATGTTTGGTGAATAAGCAAAGTTTGATGTCCGCCTTCCGATGCCGCCCGAGCTTCGGCCTATTCCCCTAGTCGAAGTTGCCGGACAGCCGATGAATGGCCGCTCGTTGGAAGCGCCTGTGGCGAACCAAGCGACCGGGTTGCGTCGAGAACCGCCGACTGCCCATGTGCGGAAAATGGTCGAATTGCCGTCATGCTGATTGATAGGATGAATGTTATTTATCAGTTATTATTCAAATATAGCTCTCACGAATCCTGGATATATTTCTGAGAAGTATGGATTTTGCAACCAGAAGCATTCGAACTATCCATCCAATTTTCATACGGCAGCTGCGATGGTGTCAGCCACTTTTGCTTTGCGCGCACCAAGCTCTTCCGGCCGACCCGTTGTCGTATCTGTGACCGTCTGATGTTCCATCTCGGCATTTAACTCCGCTCCGAGCAGGACAATGGTCGTAGAGATCCAAATCCAGGTCATGAAGCCGATGATGGCTCCAAGGGACCCGTAGGTCTCATTGTAGTTGCCGAAGCTTGAGACATACCACGAGAATAGCGCCGACACGACGATCCAAAGAACGCCAGCAACGCCACTTCCCCAGGTGACCCAACGCCACTTCGCAGCTTCTCGGCTCGGTCCGTACCGGTACAAAAGCGCCAGGCTGCCTAAGACGACCAGGAGTAAGATCGGCCATCGCGCTAATGCGATCACCCATTCCATCGAACCCAAATTCAGCAAGGCTAGCGCAGCCGGTATCACAACGATGCCGACAAGAGCTAGGACTACAAAGAGAAGCGCTCCAGCTGTAAAAGTCAGAGATCGTAAGTTCAACCAGAAAAAGTTCCGCTTCTCTTTCTCATCATAGACGATGTTCAGCGCATCAAAGATTGCCTTCATGCCACCGTTGGCGCTCCAGATCGACACGACGATGCCGAAGGCCGCGGTGAAACCGAGGGTGCCGCCACCTTTTGCTGCGATGCGCTTGACCTGCTCGCCGATGATGTCGAGGGCACCGCCCGGCATGACGCTTTGGAGAGAGGCCAACTGTTCGTTAATGGTCGTAGGATCGGCGACAAGGCCGTAAATCGAGACAAAAGCGCCAATGGCGGGAAAAAGCGCCAGGATGGCGTAGAATGTGACGCCTGCCGCAACCAGCAGTACACGGTCGTTGCTGAACTCCTGGAACAGGCGCTTGCCAATATCGAACCAACCTTTGGCCGGGATCTCAGATGGGCTGGACGCCTTACGACCTCGGTCAGCCTCCGTATCAGCGATCCGGGCAGCGACCACCCCTTCGTGAGTTTTTGGACCGTCCTCGGTGCCAAGCTGACTCGATGCGTCTTCCGAGCGCGAAGTGAGTCTGCGATGCGGTAGAGCCACCAGCCCAAGAAGTGCGGTTCCGAGAAATATGGTCCAGACCATCGGCGAGGTCTCAGTCCGCAATGGGGTCACCTGTGGGATAGGGTCAGTCATGGGGCATCTCTTGAAGTAGGCCCCAACAGGGGACCTCGGTATTGAGGCAGCGTACGCCTATCTACAATAGTCTTTCGACTTATTACACGCTCTCAGCCAATGTTATCAACTCCTATGATTGAAAGCGGGTTGATTGGGGACGATATCAGACCATAAGAGAGCGCCATATCATAGCGAATCCGGTTAGGATCATCGCGACCAAGATAAAGCTCGCGGATCGGTGCGTACGCAGGCGCCTTAGTCGTGTGATGAAGCTGCCAATGAGGAGGTTTAGAACGACCACCAGGCAGACTTGCTCGATGGTCATGCAAGACTCCTTTCAATACTTTCAACTAGACGCAACGGGTATATGAATGAAAGAAAGAGCTGCTTAAGCCGCAGTGTTTGCGCTAATTCATCGAATTAGAGAGCAGCAATTAAATGCGTTTCTCTGGGTGGGGAGTCAGTGCATTGCCATTATTTGTGCTTAGGCGCTGTACTTGGTCCAGCCAGAACATGTGCCGACTGGACGGAAAGCTGCTGCCGAATATCCCAAGCTTGACCAGTGTCGCGGCGAGCTCATACCGCCTCGTCCCGGGACTATTTTCGACGCTGGCCATTTCTGCGTCGTGGACTGTCGTTGTCTCGGTCACCGGGAATTTTTCGATGTCGTAGCTGGAGGCTTCGAGGCAATGGCAGTGCTCGGTACGGCGAACCGATCCGGATCCCGTATGGTTCGGTAGGCAGCCCCCCAATGGGATTCTTGCCCTTGAGGAGCATCACGGTGCCGAAGCACATCATGAGAACTGGCACCGGGTTGCGGCGGACAGCCTCCAGGGCGCCGTCGTAGAGGACGGCCCCGGTCGCGTCGTGGCGGATGCTGCGGAGCATGTCCTCGACGATGCCGGTGGGGGTGAGGCGCTGCGTAAGACTGTGCAGCGTCCGGCCCAGGCGGCCGCGGCTTGCCTCGATCTCGTGCTCCAGTGCGTCGGCGTCACTCATGCGTCTACGTGCTCCTTGATAACGGTGGCGTCCTGCCGAAGCTGGCGGCCTGTCCGAGTCGGCATGAGCCCGTTGAGCGAGAACCGGCTCCTGGCGGTCAGCGCCAGGACGACGCCGAGAACGAGGAAGACGACACCGACGATCAGGGCGGAGAGCGCCTCCGAGCCGACGACAGCGGCGACCCACTTCATCAAAGCGTCGACCAGGACCAGGAAGCCGACAACGGCGAACACCGCCGCACCGGCCATCGCCGCGAGGCCGACGATCAGGCTTCGCAGGCTGTCGGTTATTTCCTGGCGGAACAGGGCGATCTCGCCCCGGACGACGTCGCCTACACCCCGGAGCGCTTCGGCGAGCAAACTGGGAATGCCATGGGCAGATGTGGGTGGCGGGACGGCGCTCAAAGGTACCCGCCCCACGCCTGCCTGGGTTCACCGGGGGATTTGCCAGCACCGCCTTCGCCGAACCGGATGATGTGGAAGGCGCCGTACCCCAGCGCCCCGACCACCAGGGCCGTCGCCAACGGGTGGCCTAGTGCGACCCCCTTGGCGTCGCGGTAAAGCTCACGCCAGCCTCGGCGTATGATACGGTCCGAGAACGCGTCGAGGTTGTCGGCGACGGCGTGGACGAACGGCTTTACCTGTGTTTGTCCATTCAGTTGGCTACCGCCCGAACGCAGCGCGCCGGCGAGCTCAGAGAGGAAGCCTGCAGCCTCGATCTTGTGCCGGTCGGCATAGCCGCTGGCTTGGTCGCGCACGGCATCGGCCAAGCCAGCCTGTGAGCGTGCCGCCTGCATCGGGCCATCGGCGAGGGGCGGACACGCAAGTCGGGTGGGATCGTTCAAGGTGATGCTCCTGACCTGCGGGACGGCTTGGGTGAGGCCGCACCTAGCGGCGGCCGTGGATGACCATCGCGAGGAGGTAGCCGAGTGCGCCCGCCATCGCGGCCATCATCAGCGGTGACTCCTTGGCGTAGCTCGTCACCGTGTCGGCGCCCTGACGGTAGGTGCGCTCGGCGTCGGGGAAGGCGTCGCGACCCTGCTTCAGGGCACCCTGCGCAAGGTCACCGGCGTGGTCGGCAACGTCGCGCACGGCGTCCTTAGCCTGCCCGTACAGGTTCTCGACGTTGCCCTTGGCTTCGTTGGCGACGCCCTTGGCCTTGGTCTCGCGGTCGCCCGTCACGTCGCCAACGACGCCCTGGACCTTGCCGCCGAATTCCTTCGCTGCACCGGTGATGCGGTTCTCGTCCATGGTTCTTCTCCGAAGTTGGGGCCGGGCGCGCGGGATGCGCGTCCGGCGGTTGGATGGGGTCGTGTTACTTCTTGGCGCTCTTGCCGTGGGCCTTGGTCGAGCTCTCGTGTGCCTTCTCGGAGTGGCCATGGGCCTCCTTCGAGTGCTTGGCGGCGGTCTCGTCGCCCTTCTCATGTTGCTCGGCGGCGGTCTTGTGCGACTTGGCGGCAGCCTCGTGGTGCTTGGCAGCCTCAGCGTGCGCGGTCTTGGCCATGGTGGGTTCCTCGGGTGGCACCGTCACGGTGCTCGTTGCGGTCATGTCGACCGGCGCGTCCGGACGGGAGGGATCCCGACCGGCATGCGGGATGTCCTCAGGTGCAACGCCTCAATGGGCGGGCAGCCTGCCGTCGGGGGTGTAGCGATCCACCGAAGGAAGCTCTGATGAGAGCCAGGAAAGAAGCTCGTTGCGGGAGAGGCCGGCCTGTCTCGAATGAGTATCGAGCTTGTCCAAACTAATCGATACTTAGTGGTTGGCTCCGGTGCTGCCGACCATCAGAAAGGCAAGCGTTGTGGTCAGGAGCCAAGGACGAACACCTCTGTGCTGATCCAATTGGAACGGCAAAGCTCGTTTTGTCCTGGTTAGGCGCAACAAGAGCTACCAGTGTGCGTGCTCCTGCTCGGTCGGCATCCGGCCTTGCGGGGTGAGCTGGTCGATCACACCTGGCAACAGGTGGGAGAGCTGCGACAGCAGGTCGGAGCTTCCCATGCCCGTCTGCTGTGAGAGCTGCCCCACCGTTTCCGGACCGAGCGCCGCTCCGAGATCGTGCGGTGCGATTGGCTGGTTCTGTCCTTGGCCGATCCACGAGTTGATCGCCCCACCATGGCCGGCCTGGGTAAACTGCTCGACGAGGGCACCAAGCCCACCTGCTCCGCCACCTCCGAGCAGACCACCGAGACCACCCTGGCCACTGCCGAGACTGTTACCTGCGTTGCCCAGCATGCCGCCAAGGCCGCCGTCTCCGGCCCGTGCGGCCAGAAGGCTCATCAGGACGCTTACAAGGGGACTGGCGCCGGCGCCCTGCTGCTTACTGGCGTTGCCGCCGACCACACTGCCGATGATACTGTCGAGTAGGCCCATGATCTGGACTCCTGAAGCGGCCTTTCGACCAGGTTGATCGGATTGGTCGATGCCGAGGCTGCGCTGGCGCGCGGATCCCGATGATCAGACCGGGTGATTGTAGACACGCACCCGGCGAGCACCGGACGTCCGTGTATCCGGGCTAGCCACGGGAGCGTCGACCGCATCGTTCTCGCGCACGATCGAGCCTGCGGCTGCGTCCGAACCAATCAAGGTCGAAGTATCGCTTTGCGACGCGCCAGCCGTCTTTCTGCTCCAGCCCTCGCTTTCCCAACCCTGCGTACGTGCGTCAAGATCGACAGCGCCATGCTCCTCCAGGATGCGCATGGTCACGGCGGCGTGGGCCTCATCCACCTTCGCGGTCAGTAGCGAACCACCCCGGCGCACGCCTTCAGCGTAGGCATGCGCATCGGTCTCGCTCACGCCGGCGCTGGTCAACGAACCGGTCAAACCACCTGCCGCGGCCCCGAGGCCGGCACCGGTCAACGTCGCGACGAGCCAGCCCGCAGCCACGACCGGACCGACGCCCGGGATGGCCATCAGCCCGAGGCCAGCGAGGAGACCGGCACCGCCACCCAGGATCGTGCCGAGCGTTGCACCGGTCCCTGCACCGTTGGTGGCATGGTCCACCGGATCGCTGGTTCCAGTGGTGGTCGTCTCCGTCTTGTTGCCGACGAGACTAATGTCGGAGTGCGGCACACCAGCCGCCTCCAGCTTCGTCACGGCCGCGGCAGCGTCGTCGTAGCGATCGTACAGGGCCGAGAGGGTCTGTGTGGGCATGGAAGCACTCCGAGGGGTTTGAACCGGATGAATCGAACGCGGAAACCGGCTAGCGCACCGAGACGTTGCCTTTGAAGTCGAGGCCGACGCTGGCCGGCTTGCTGCCCATCAGCGCATCGCCGCGCCAGATGCCGTTGCCGTCCTTCTTGAGGTTCGTGACCTCGTGGTAGCCGGCCTGCTCGAGACGCCGGCGGGCCTCACCCTCAGTGAAGCTGTTGGCACCCCGCTCCAGTTTGACGTTCGCTCCCGCTCCTGTGACCAATGCCGTGTTGGCGTGATCCGTGTTCGGCCGCGTCACGGCGTTCTGACCACCGGAGGTCGCACTGGAGACCTCACCCGCTGCCGGCTGCCCGGTAACAGTCGTCTGCGCCGATGCGGGTGCTGCTGCGATCAGCGGCAAGAGGAGAAGAAGCGAGCGGTTCAGAAACATGGCGGGGCCTATTTGACAGGTTGCCGTCGAGAACGGGCCGACCCGAACTCGGATCTCGGCATGGTGCGCTGCCTGGTGCATCAAGGATCCAGGCAGCGCTTCTCGGATGGATCAGACCGGCTTGCGGGTGCCGGGCGCGGCGTCCGTCACCGTGGTGCCGGTCGTGCCAGTGCGGCTGACTTTGCCGCGCTCGTCCTCGACCTCGACCTCGGTATGGCGCACCTTATCCGTAACGGTCTCGACGCGCTGAGCCGCATCCTTGCGGATGCCGACCTCGCCAACGACCCGGGCTTCCTTCGACACCACCGCCTCTTCGCGCATCTCGGTGGCCTCAATGACCTTGTCCTCGAACAGAGCCATGTCGCCAGGCGTCACCGCCCGGTCGACCACACGCCGATCAACGTGCACGGTCTCGTCATGCAAGGTGACGTTCTCGCTTACTGCCTTCTCAACGGCGTAGGAGCGCACCCGCACCCGGCCGCTGTCGACCACGCGCTTGCCGACGTTGAGCCGCTCCTCAACGACCGGGATGTAGTCCGACTCGCCGGTGGTCGTGCCGGCGGCCTTCAGGGCCGCGGCGCCCGTAGCCGAGGTTCCGGTCGCCGTCGTGTCCGTGGTCGAGCTCGCTGCCGTAGCTCCACCGGCCGAGTAGCCGCTCCAGCCTTCCTGGCGCCAAGCACTCTCACGCTGGTCGAGATCGACCGAACCGTTCTGCTCCAGGATGTCGTAGGCTGTGTCGGACTGCGTCGGCTCGACACTCACGGTCAGCAGCGTGCCGCCTCGGCTCAGACCCTCGCTGTAGGCGTAGCGATCCTCCTCGGGCATGAAGTAGTCCTTGAGCGAGCCCCAGAACCCGCCCTCGTCCTTGCGGTAATCGTAAGAGCCGCTGGTGCGCGCCGTCTGCGCTCCCTGCACCAGCCTAATCGTCGATTGCGGGATGCCGGCGGCGATGAGCTTGGCTTGAGCGGCCTGTGCCTCGGTCGGGCGATCGAAGAGCGCGGTGATCGTCTGCGTCATAATGTTTGATCCTGAGCTGATAGGGGATTGATCTGCTCGCTGGCGTGGCCTTCCGGATCCACGCGTTCGACCACGGCGTGCTGCTTGCGCAGTGTCACCGGGACCTCGACGTCTTCGTCCGCTGTGGTCTGGCGGACATGCACCTCCTCCCGTAGGACGAGGCGCTTCTCGACGACGAGGATCTCTTCGAGGACCGGGATGATGGTCACCCCGTTCTCCTCCCGGACCACCGGGGGCGTCTCGCC